>DASYJV010000084.1:0-8761 GCA_035996105.1 Candidatus Limnocylindrales bacterium
ATGGCGGCTGGTCCGTCGTATCGATCCCGACCGAGCCCGGACCGTGACGAGATGACGTTCATCCGGACCGTGCTCGGCGACATCGACCCGGCCGACCTCGGCGTCACCTACGCCCATGACCACCTGATCATCGATGGCGGCCGGCCGGTCGTCCTCCAGCCGGATTTCGATCTCAGCGACGTGGACCGCATGACGACCGAGGTGGGGGCCGCGGCCGCGCTCGGGCTGCGTTCGGTGGTCGACGCGATGCCATGTGACGCGGGGCGGAACGTCGAGAAGCTCGTCGAGGTCTCGCGCCGGACGGGCGTCCGGATCGTGGCGCCGACGGGGCTGCATCACGAGCGCTACTACGGGCCCGCGCATTGGAGCCACCGTCTGACGATCGAGGAGATCGCCGACCTGTTCGTGGCAGACATCACCGACGGGATCGATGCCCTCGACTACGCCGGGCCGCTCGTCCGACGAACCACCTTCCCGGCGGGCGTGATCAAGGTCGCCGGGAGCGACGGCGGGCCGTCGGCCCGGGATCGGCGCATCTTCGAGGCGGCGGCCGTGGCGCACCATCGGACGGGCGCCCCGATCCTGACCCATTGCGAGGCCGGGACCGGGGCGGTCGAACAGGTCCGGCTCCTGTCGGATCTCGGCGTCGAGCCCCGTCACGTCGTGCTCAGTCACGTCGACAAGGTCATCGACCGGGGGTACCACCGTGAGCTGCTGGCGACCGGCGCATACGGCGAATACGACCAGTCGTTCCGCTGGGGCGACGGACCGAATGGCACCCTGCTGCTCCTGCTCTGGCTGGCCGATTCGGGACCGATCGACCATGTCGTGCTCGGGATGGACGCCGCGCGCCAGGGCTACTACGCGGCATATGGAGGGTCGCCGGGTCTTTCCTGGCTGCTCGATGGCTTCAGCGCGCTGATGGATTCGTCCGGTCTGGACGCCGCGATCCGCCGGCAGCTGTTCGTGACGAACCCGGCCGTTGCGTTCGCATTCGTGGCCAAGGGGCACGGAGGAGGGACCGGATGACCGAGAGCCTGCGCACCAGCGTCGTCGGGTCGCATGCGCGGCCGTCGTGGTTCGTCGCCGGGATCGCGGCTGCTGAGCGCGGCGAGTTCGGCCCGGCCGATCTCGAGGAGATGCTCGACGACGCAGTCGACCTCG
Organism: Candidatus Limnocylindrales bacterium; assembly: GCA_035996105.1. Classification (GTDB taxonomy): domain Bacteria; phylum Chloroflexota; class Limnocylindria; order Limnocylindrales; family CSP1-4; genus SPCO01. Next base: position 1,165 of record DASYJV010000084.1, read on the forward strand.
CGCTGCACGACCAGGAGGAGGCCGGCATCGATATCGTCAGCGATGGCGAGATGCGGCGCGCCGGCTTCTTCACGGCCGAGTTCTACCGCCATCTGAGCGGTGTCCGGGCGCTCCCAGCGGATCGACGGCTCGGGGCGGGTGGCCATGACCAGCAGCATCGCTTCGAGGTCCTCGAGCCGATCGCGGCGCCCGACGGCCTCGGCGTCGTGGCGGAGTACCGCTATGCGGCGGCCCACACGAAGCGGCCCTTGAAGGTGACGCTCCCCGGCCCCTACACCCTCTCCGGCCGACTCGAGTACGGACCGGGCCGGATCTACCGCGAGCGGAACGCCGCCGCGGAGGCGTTCGTGCCGATCCTGGCCGCCGAGCTGGAAGGTCTGGTGGCCGCCGGGGCGGACTGGATCCAGATCGACGAGCCATCGCCGGCCATCCACCCGGATGCCCCGGCCGACTTCTCGGCGTTGTTCAACACGGCGGTCGGCGTCATCGCCGGGCGGGCGCGCCTCGGCGCACATCTCTGCTTCGGCAACTACCTTGGCCGGCCGCTGGCTCGCCGGACCTATCGACCCGTCCTCGACGCGATGCTCGGCTTCCGCGTGGACGAGCTCGTCCTCGAGTTCGCCAACCGCGAGATGGCCGAGGTCGAGATCCTGGCCGAGATCGCCAGCACCGGACGCGACGTGGCGGCCGGGATCGTCGACGTCAAGAACTCCTATCTCGAGACGGCCGACGATGTGGCCGATCGGATCGAGGTGGTGCTGGCCACCGGCGTCCCGCCCGAACGGCTCAGCCTCGTCCCCGATTGCGGGTTCAGCCAGACCGCGCGGGCGGCGACCCGGGCCAAGTTGCACGCGCTGGTCGCCGGTCGCGACCTGGTGCTTGGAGCAGCACGAGGGGAGAAGCGATGAAGGATCACGCGGTCACGATGCTCGGCACGGGGCTGATCGGCGACTTCTATACGAACACGCTCCACGGCCAGCGCGGGCGGGACCGCGTGCGGGTCGCCTACTCGCGCAGCGCGGAACGAGCCGCCGCGTTCAGCGAGCGCTGGGGGATCGAAGGATCGACCACCGACCTCGCCGCCGCGGTGAACCATCCGGACACCGATGTCGTGGTCGTCGCCCTGCCCAATTTCCTCCACGAGGAGGCGGTCGCGCTGGCGGCCAAGGCCGGCAAGGCCGTGCTCTGCACCAAGCCGCTCGGACGGACCGCCGAGGAGGCGGCGCGGATCCTGGCCGCCGTCGAGGCTGCCGGCGTCTTCGGCGGCTATCTCGAGGACCTGTGCTACACCCCCAAGACGCTCAAGGCGATCGCCTCGGTCCGCGATGGCGCGATCGGCGAGGTGACCTGGGTCCGATCACGGGAAACGCATCCCGGTCCGCATTCGGCATGGTTCTGGGACGGCCGGCTGACCGGCGGCGGCGCGATCATCGACCTCGGCTGCCACTGCATCGAGATCATCCGCAACTTCGTGGGCAAGGACAACCGACCGGTCGAGGTGCTCTGCCACACGGACACGCTGGTCCATCCGATCGCCGACGAGGACAACGCGGTCGCGCTCATCCGGTTCGAATCGGGCGCCATCGGCCAGTTCGAGGTGAGCTGGACGTTCCGTGGCGGGATGGACCTGCGCGACGAGGTGGCCGGCACCCACGGCACGATCTGGCTGAACCATTTCCTCCGGACGGGCTTCGAGATGTTCAGCGCGCCGGGAAGCGGTGGCGGGTATGTCGCAGAGAAGGCCGAGAGCTCGTCGGGCTGGCTCTTTCCGGTCGGCGACGAGGTCTCGGAGCTTGGCTACGTGGACATGTTCAGCGACATGTTCCAAGCGATCGACGAGGGTCGCGCGCCGCAGGAGACGATGTACGACGGCTACGTCGTGAATGCCGTCATGGATGCGGCCTACCGGTCCGCTCGAGCGCACGCCTGGGAGCCGGTCACCCTGGACTGGCGGGGCGGCACGACGGCACGGATCGCGTCGAGTCCCGAGACCTTCGATGGCCAGGTCGTCATCAAGCGCGAGATCCTTCCCGACGGCCGCCACAAGCTGATCCTCAAGCACCCCGGCTCGGGCGATTTCACGGATCGGATCGTGGCGGGCGGCTAGCCCGGGTCACCGATACGCAACGAGCCACGACCCATCTAGAATGTCTAGATGGCTCACACGATCGCCCGGTGGTGACCACAGGATGAAAAGGATTGCTGACGTCGGCGCGGCCGTCATCGGCACCGGCTTCATCGGCACCGTCCACGTCGAGGCCCTCCGCCGCATCGGCGTCCAGGTTCGCGGCGTCCTCGGCAGCACGCCCGAGCGGGGTGGGGCCCGCGCCGAGACGCTCGGCGTCCCGAAGGCCTACGCCAGCCTCGACGAACTGCTCGCCGACCCCAGCGTCGATGTCGTCCACGTGACCTCGCCGAACGATCTCCATCTACCGCAGGCGAGGGCCGTGCTCCGGTCCGGGCGGCACGTCGTGTGCGAAAAGCCGCTGGCGATGTCCGCCGCCGAGTCTCGCGAGCTGGTCGAGCTGGCCGCCGCGACCGGCCTGGTCAACGCCTCGAACTTCAATATCCGGTACTACCCGCTCAACCAGCACGCCCATGAGGTCGTCACGGCGGGCGAGATCGGCGACGTCCGGCTGGTGACCGGCCGCTACTTCCAGGATTGGCTCCTGCTCGAGACCGACTGGAACTGGCGCCTCCAGCCCGAGCGTGGGGGGTCCCTGCGGGCGGTCGGCGACATCGGGTCGCATTGGATCGACCTGACCACCTTCGTCACGGGTCAGCGGATCGTGGCGGTGATGGCGGAGCTCGCCACCTTCATGAAGGCGCGCAACGAGCCGACCGGACCGGTCGAGACCTTTTCGACCAAGGTCGCATCCGAGACCGTCTCGCGCGAGATCGCGACCGAGGATACGGCGACGATCCTGGTCCGCTTCGAGAACGGGGCTCGCGGCGCCGTCAGCATCAGCCAGATCAGCGCGGGGAGGAAGAACTCGCTCCAATACGAGATCTCCGGCTCGCGATCCTCGGTCGCCTGGGACTCGGAGCAGCCCGACCAGCTGTGGATCGGCCACCGCGAGCGTCCCAACGAGATCCTCATCCGGAACCCGGCATTGATGGGTCCCGCCGGCCAGGCCGCGGCCGCCCTGCCTGGCGGCCACGTGGAGGGCTTCGGCGACACCTTCGCCGCCCATTTCCGAGCCGTTTACGCCGACGTGGTGGCCGGACGACCCGCGGCGCGTCCCGGCTATCCGACCTTCGCGGATGGCCATGACGAGATGCTGGTCAACGACGCCATCGCCGAGAGCGCGCGGCTGGGCCGCTGGGTGGACGTCGTCCGCGACCCTGTCCCGGTCGGTGCGGCCAGCGTGGCGACGCGAAGCCGATGAGACTCGGTCTGCCGACGGCGCCGTTCGCCGAGACACCGCTCTCCGAAGTCGTGGACTGGACCGCGGCCAACCGCTTCGAGAGCATCGAGATCGCGTGCTGGCCGCGGGCGACCGGCCCCAGCCGACGCTACGCCGGGACCAGCCATATCGATGCGGCCGGTCTGTCGGCCGGCCGGGCCTCGGAGATCGTCGACGAGATCACGTCAAAGGGCCTGACCATCTCGGGGCTCGGCTACTACCCGAACCCGCTCCACCCGGATCCCGAGCATCGCGCTCGCGTCATCGGCCACCTCAAGGACGTCATCACGGCCGCCGAGGCGATGGGCGTGCCGTATGTGAACACGTTCATGGGCGGCGATGGTTCGAGGAACCCTGACGAGAACTGGGAGGAAGCGACCCGCGTCTGGCCCGATATCGTGCGCTTCGCGCAGGACCACGGCCGGAAGATCACCATCGAGAATTGCCCGATGCTGTTCAGCTACGACGAGTGGCCGGGCGGCCACAACCTCGCGACGACGCCGCGCATGTGGCGCCGGATCCTCGAGACCTGGGCCGGCACGATCGGGCTCAACTTCGACCCATCGCACCTGATCCTCCAGATGATCGACATCCCGCGCTTCATCCGCGAGTTCGGGCCGCACATCCTCCACGTGCAGGCGAAGGACCTCACCATCGATCGCGACGCGCTCTACGAGCGGGGTGTCTTCTCGCTCGGGATCGGCTGGCAGAACCCTCGGCTGCCGGGGCTCGGCGACGTCGACTGGAGCGACCTGTTCGCGGCGCTCTACCGCGCCGGCTACGACGGCGACGTGATCATCGAGCACGAGGACCGCGATTTCGAAGGCGACGACGTGAAGGTCAAGCGGGGGTTCATCCTCGCCCGCGACGTCCTGCGGCCGTACATCGTCTGAAAGGATCCATGCCGCCCTCCATCGAGCACCTGACCTACCGCGACGTCGCCAGGACGATCGATCACTCTCTGCTCCGACCCGAGCTCGACGACGCATTCGTCGAGGCGGGCTGTCGCCTCGCGGCGGAATATGAGGTCGCGTCGGTGTGCGTTCGGCCGGCCGATGTGCGCCGGGCCGCCGCGATCCTGGCCGGGACGGACGTCGCGGTCGGCACCACGATCGGTTTCCCGCATGGCAACCACCTGACCGAGACCAAGGTCTTCGAGGCGCGCCGGGCGCTCGCCGACGGCGCCACCGAGCTCGACATGGTCATCCTCATCGGCGCCCTGAAGTCCGGCCGCGATGCCGACGTCCAAGCCGACATCGGCGCGGTCGTTGAGGTCGCCCATGCCGCCGGTGCCATCGTCAAGGTGATCTTCGAGAACGCCTACCTGACGGATGACGAGAAGGTCCGGGCCTGCCGGCTGACCGAGGCGGCCGGTGGCGATTTCGTGAAGACCTCGACGGGGTTCGCGGCGAGCGGCGCCACCCACGAAGACCTGGCGTTGATGCGCCGAAGCGTCTCGGCCCACGTCCAGGTCAAGGCGGCCGGCGGTGTCCGGACGCTCGACGCGCTCCTCGACGTGATGGCGCTCGGCGCGACGCGGGTGGGCGCCACGGCCACCGCGACGATGCTCGACGACTTCCGGGCACGCAAGGCTGGGGCGGGTCCCGTCGTGAGCGCGACGGGCTCGGCCGATGGCGGCTACTGATGACGATCGGGGTCCTCGACTGGCTGACCCAGGCGACCGCCCTGCTCGAACGCCTGGCCGCGACCCAGGGCGACGCGATGGAGCAGGCGAGCCAGTGGTCGGCCGATGCGATCGCGGCTGGCGGGCTCGTCCACATGTTCGGGGCGGGTCATTCTCGGATCCCGGTCGAGGAGATGTTCCCGCGCTACGGCTCGTACCCGGGCTTCAACCCCATCGTCGAGCTGTCGATGACCTTCCACACCCAGGTCGTCGGCGCCAACGGCCAACGCCAGGCGATGTTCATCGAGCGGATGCCCGGTCTGGCCGAGGTGATCCTCTCGAACTTCACGTTCGGACCGCATGACGTGCTGATGGTCTTCTCGGCGAGCGGGCTGTCGGCGGTGCCGGTCGAGATGGCACGGGGGGCGCGACGGCGCGGTCTTCGGGTGATCGCGGTGACATCGGTCGAGCAGTCGATGTCCGACGAGCCCGGCCCGCTCGTCGGCGGCCGCCTGCTCGACGAAGCCGACCTCGTCATCGACCTCGGCACTCCGCACGCCGACGCGCTCATCGCCATCGACGGCCTCGACGCGCCCGTCGGACCGGGCTCCACGCTCGCCGCCGTCGCCATCGTCAACTCCATCAAGGTGCGCACCGCCCAGCTCCTCGTCGAGCGTGGGGCGATGCCACCGGTCATCACCCGGGCCTCGGTCGTAGGCGCCGAGCGCTCGCGCGACTTGTTCGAATCCGCCTATCGTGAGCACGCGCGGCGCATCGCCGGCGCCATCGCCGGGGAGGGCTGATGGTCTCGACGAGCGCCCATGCAGGAGGTGACCAGACGGATACGTCCTCGGCTCCCCGGATTCGGGGCGGTAAGGTTCATGGCGCGACGCTGACGTCGCGTCGTTCATCAGAGGAGGAGATCGAATGGACAAAGGCTCAGTCCGCGCGAGACTGACCATCGGCCTGGCGGCGATCGCGATCGTCGCGGCCGCCTGTTCCAGCCCGGGCGCGTCGACCGCACCGAGCACGGCGGCGAGCACCGCGCCGAGCACGGCGGCCAGCACCGCGCCGAGCACTGCACCCAGCGGCAGCGCAGCGGCGAAGTCCTACAAGATCGGGTATTCGAACGGTGGCGGTGTCGGCAACGGCTTCCGCGAGGAGCAGGTCTGCACCGCCAAGGCGCAGGCCCTCGTCTCCGGACAGGTTTCCGAGCTCACCACGATCCACCGCAACACCGATGCCGCGGGCCAGCTCGCCGACATCCGTGACCTGATCTCGAAGGGCGTCAACGCGATCGTCTTCAACCCGAATGACAAGGCCGCCCTCAACCCGGCGCTCGCCGAGGCGAAGGCTGCCGGGATCAAGACCGTCGCGGTCGATGCCTACGTCACCGACCCGGACACCTACAACCTGTACAACAACCAGGTCAAGTACGCGGAGCTCGGCGCCAAGTGGCTGTTCGATCAGCTGAACGGCAAGGGCACCGTCTACTACATGCGCGGCCTGGCCGGTCACCCGGCCGACTCCGACCGCGACATCGGCTTCAAGAACATCCTCAAGAACTACCCCAACATCAAGGTCGTCCCGACCGCTGATGGCGTCGCCACCGGCTGGGACCCGGCCAAGACCACCACCCTGATCAATGACTTCATCACCAGTGGCCAGTACGACACCATCCAGGGCATCTGGACGTCGGGGATGGACTCGATGGTGGTGGACGCGATCAAGGCGGCCAAGAAGCCGTTCGTGCCGATCGTCGGCGCGGACCTCGGCGGGTTCGTCAAGCAGCTCCTCGACCCGACGGGCTACCCGGGCCTGAAGGGCGTCGCGGTGACCAATACGGCCGCTGTCGGTGGTGCGGGCATCACGCTCGCGCTCAAGCTCCTCAACGGCGAGACGGTCACGACCAACCCGGCCGCCAGCCAGGCGAACACGGTGCTGCTCGACCCCGTCGCGGTCGACAACACCAGCGACGCCGGCAAGGCGACCCTCAAGGGATGGCAGTCGGTCCCGGGTCTTGACCCGAACTGGCCGCTGGGCATCCAGATCCAGGACTACACCACGTACACTCCCGATCAGGCCATCGCCTGCAAGGGCCCGGGCGGCAGCTGACCCCCGAGCCAGGCTAGTCAACAAGGGGATGCCGGCTGCGCCGGCATCCCCCGCTCATATCGGCGAGGAGCAGATGACCCTCACCGCGACCGATCTCCTGCTCGAAGCCACGGGCATCGCGAAGACCTACGGCGCGGTCGTTGCGCTGAAGTCCGCCTCCCTGGCGGTTCGTCCCGGCGAGGTTCATGCGCTGATGGGCGCCAACGGCGCCGGCAAGAGCACCCTCGTCAAGATCCTGACTGGCGCGATCCGGCCGGACCGCGGCACGATCGCGGTGCGCGGGCGGTCCCGCACGGTCCACTCGCCGGCTGAGGCCAGGCGTGGCGGGCTCGTGTCCGTCTACCAGGAGCCGGCTCTACTCCCGGATCTCGATATCCGGTCCAACCTGCGTCTCACGGAGACGCCGATCGAGCCGTTCCGCCATTGGCTCCACGAGCTCGGGCTCGAGCGT
>DASYJV010000085.1:0-4224 GCA_035996105.1 Candidatus Limnocylindrales bacterium
CGGGTCGAAGGTCCCGCCGAAGACCCCGAGCGAGCCGGCCACGATCGGGCGCAACCCGCCGCGGGCGCCGGCCGGTGACCGATCGGTCACGTCCGCTCCCAGGGCTGCGCCTCCCATTCGAGCTCGGTCTTCCCGATACGCACCGTGTCCCCCGCCGCGATGCCCGCTCGCCGGAGCTCCGCCTCGATCCCGAGCCGAGCGAGCTCGCGCTGGAACCGCTCCGCCGATTCCTCCACGTCGAAGTTGGTCTGCGCCGCCGATCGCTCGATCCGCTTGCCACGCACGCGGAAGCTGCCGTCGTCGTCGAGTTCGACGCTGAAGCCGTCGCCCATCTCCTCGATCCGGTGGATGACGACGCCGGCGGGTTCGGGCGGCTCGGCGAGCTCGGCCGCGTCGGGGAGGATCGCCGCGATCCGGGTCCGGAACTCGGCGATGCCATCGCCCGCCGCCGCGGAGATCGCCACGGCAATGGTCCCTTCGGCCTTGCGAGCGCGTCGGAATGCCGGCCAGCCCTCGGCGGCGGCCGGGAGGTCGATCTTGTTGAACGCGACGAGCATCGGTTTCTCGAGGAGCGCGGGATCGTGCGCTCGGAGCTCCTCGCGGATGACGTCGTAATCCCACTCGGGATCGCGGGCGGCGCCGTCGACCACATGGACGAGGATCCGCGTCCGTTCGACGTGCCGGAGGAACGCGTGCCCGAGCCCGGCGCCGCTGCTGGCGCCCTCGATGAGACCCGGCACGTCGGCGATCGTCGGCCGGCGCTCGTCGAGCTCGCCGAGGTCCATCACGCCGAGATTGGGCTCGAGCGTGGTGAATGGATAGTCGGCGATCTTCGGGGTGGCGGCGGTGACCGCGGCAAGGATCGTGGACTTGCCCGCGTTCGGGAGCCCCACCAGCCCGATATCGGCGATGAGCCGAAGCTCGAGCCGGAGCCAGCCTTCCGATCCCGGCTCGCCCTTCTGGGCATGCTTCGGGGCCTGGTGGGTCGAGCTCTTGAAGTGGGTGTTGCCGAGACCCCCTCGCCCGCCCCGGGCGACCATCGCGGTCTGGCCCAGCGCGACCAGATCGGCGACGAGCTCGCCGGACCCGTCGTCGTAGACGGCGGTGCCGGGCGGGACGTCGAGGGTGAGGTCATCGCCGGCCTTGCCGTGGCGACGAGCCCGGGTGCCCCGGCCGCCGGGCGTCCCGCGGAAGTGGTGGCGATGGTTGAAGTCGCGGAGGGTGGTCTGGCCCGGGTCCACCCGAAGGTAGACCGAGCCGCCTCGACCACCGTCGCCGCCGTCCGGTCCGCCGCGCGGGACGTGGGCTTCCTGCCGGAAGGTCGCGGCCCCGTCGCCACCATCACCGGCGCGGACCCAGATCTTCACGCGGTCGAGGAACATCGGAGCCATTCTCGCACGGTCCGCCGGCGTGCCCGGCTGGGCGAGGGCCTAGAAGTAGGCGAGCGGGTTCACTCGCTGGCCGCTATCCCAGATCGGCCCACGCCACACCTCGAAGTGGAGGTGTGGACCGGTGGCGTTGCCGGACTGACCGATCCGACCGACCTGCGCGCCCGCGGCGACGTGCTGACCGACGCCGACCGTCACCGCCGACATGTGGTTGTAGGTGGTGTAGAGCCCGGAGCCGTGAGCGACCCAGACCTGGTAGCCGCCGCCGTTGTTCTTCCAGCCGGCATACGTGACGATGCCATCCGCCGCCGCGCGGACGGTCGAACCGTAATCGGCGGCGATGTCGATCGCGTAGTGGCCGTAATGGAAGTACTGGCTGATGTAGTTCCCGCCACCGACGACGGGCCACATGAACTTGCCGCCTGCATACGTCGAGGGCGGGGTCACATTGCTGCCGCCACCGCTGTTCGATGGCCGGTTGATCGGCGGCCGCTGGATCGGCCGCGTGGTCGGCGTCTGCGGGAGCGAGGCCAGCCCCTTGGCGCCCGGCACGACGAGCGTCTGGCCGACCACCAGGTTCGGATCGCTGATGCCGTTCGTGGCGAGGATGTCGGCGCTGTCCACGTTGAACCGCGCCGCAAGGCCCCCGAGGGTATCGGTCGCGGTGACCCTGACGATCAGACCGGTGACCGGCGGGATGCGCAACACCTGGCCGACATGCAGATCCGTGTTGGACTTGAGGTCGTTGGCCCACCACACGGTCATCTTCGAGACGTGGAACTTGATCGCGACGCCGACGGTCGTGTCGCCGGGCTTCACGGTATACGTCCTGACGAGAGCGCTGCCGTCCGGCACGCTGGTGTCGACGGCGATGGGCTTGACCAGCGTGCCATCGTCGATGAATGGGCCGGCCACCCCGACGGGCGCGCTGACGGGGGCATGAGGGGTCAGGTCGATGGTCGCGAAATCGGACTGTGGCGTGATGGTCGGATCCGCCTGGCCGAGCTGGACGTTCCCGGTCTGGCCTGTCCCGGCAGGCGCACCGACGGTCCCGCCGACCGCGATCCGGGGGCCGGTCCCGGCGCCGGTCGTGCCACCCGTCGGACCCGATGGATGACCGATCGTCGCGCTGACCGCGGCGGCGCCGACCAGGACGCCAGCCACGGCGATCACCAGCGCCCGATCGTGCCCGAGGCGCGCGAGGAGCGGACGGCCGCTGCGCACGGCGACGACCTCGTGGACGTCGATGGACCGAGCCCGATGCGGGACCAGCCGCGAGGCCGCGATGACCGAACGGGCGCCGCGCTGAAGGCCATGGACGGCCGCACGACTCCGGGCCAGACCGGGCTCGAGGCTAGAGGCTCGTGTCTCCTGGGGCCGGCGCGCACGTCCGAGGACGCGCTGGACGCCTGCCGACGCGTTCAGCAATACGGTCTCTCCTGGCGCTGGACGGCCCTCGGGCGCTTGGGATCGCCTGGGGGTTCGGTTCTCGCTGACCGTCCGGGGTCGCGGTTTCGAGCTGGGATCTCTCTTCGCGGCCGAGCCCGTCGTTCACGGGCTTACGACATCGGCGCGAACCGTAACACGGACGTTACACGGACGGCAACCCAGGACGGGCAGCCGATGGTCAGGCCTCGAGGCTCTTCGTCAGGGAGGAGAGGAACTCGGCGTTCGACTGCGTCTTTGCAAGGCGATTGAGCAGGATCTCGATCCCCTCGTTGGCGCCGACCGCCGACAGCATCCGGCGCATCGTCCAGACCATCTTGAGCGTCCCCTCCTCGAGGAGCAGCTCCTCGCGACGGGTCCCTGAACGCTGGACATCGATGGACGGGTAGATCCGCTTCTCGGCGAGCTTGCGATCGAGGATGAGCTCCGAGTTGCCGGTCCCCTTGAACTCCTCGTAGATGACATCGTCCATCCGCGAGCCGGTGTCGACGAGGCACGTCCCGATGATCGTCAGCGAGCCGCCCTCCTCGATGTTCCGGGCGGCCCCGAAGAACCGCTTCGGCGGGTAGAGCGCGATCGGGTCGAGACCACCCGACAGCGTCCGGCCGGACGGCGGCAGCGCCAGGTTGTAGGCGCGCGCCAGGCGGGTGATCGAGTCGAGCAGGATCACGACGTCGCGCCCCGTCTCGACCTGCCGCTTGGCGATCTCGAGCGCCATCTCGGCCACGTGCGTGTGGTTCTCGGTGGGTTCGTCGAAGGTCGAGCTGATGACTTCGCCCTTGACGCTCCGGCGCATGTCGGTGACCTCCTCGGGCCGCTCGCCGATGAGCGCCACCATGAGCAGGATCTCCGGGTAATTCGCGCTGACGCCGTTGGCGATCTGCTTGAGGAGCATCGTCTTGCCGGCCTTCGGCGGGCTGACGATAAGGGCGCGCTGGCCCTTGCCGATCGGGTTGACCAGGTTGATCAACCGCTGGCTGAGGTTCTTCGAGTCCGTCTCGAGGTTGATGAGGACATCCGGGTGGACCGGGGTCAGGTCGCCGAAGACGGGGCGGTGGCGGGCGGTTTCGGTGTCCACCCCGTTGACCGCGTCGACCCGGAGCATGCCCCAGTACTTCTCCGCCTCGCGCGGGGCACGGACAGCACCCGAGATGCGGTCGCCGATGCGCAGGCCGAAGCGGCGCACCTGGCTCGAGCTGACGTAGACGTCCTCGGGGCTGGGCAGCAGGCCGTGCCGGCGCATGAACCCGAAGCCCTCGTCCACGATGTCGAGGATGCCGGTCGCGTAATCGTGGCCGGCCCGCTCCGTCTGACGCTGCAGGATCTTGTCGACGAGGTCGTCCTTGCGCTCCCCGGCGGCCGTGTCGAGCTCGAGCTCGCGGCCCACCTG
>DASYJV010000086.1:0-8890 GCA_035996105.1 Candidatus Limnocylindrales bacterium
CACGCGCGCATTGCTGCGTGAGCTCGATCATCCGGAACGCGCGGTGCGCGGTGCGCTGATCGCCGGCACCAACGGCAAGGGCAGCGTGCTGGCCATCGCCGACGCCGCACTGCGTGCCGCCGGGTACGTGGTGGGCACCACCCCGAAGCCGCACTTGGTGACCTACCGGGAGCGGATCCAGATCGATGGGATCCCGATCGCCGCCACCGATTTCGCGCGGCTCGTCAGCCGCGTCCTGAAGGCGGCCGACCGCATGGCGTCCAGGTACGGTGAGCCGACCGAGTTCGAGCTGCTGACCGCCGTCGTCTTCGCCCGGTTCGCCGAGGTCCGGCCGGACCTCGTCTTGGTCGAGGTCGGGCTGGGCGGGCGCCTCGATGCGACACATGCCTGGGACGGCGGCGTCGCGGTGGTGACCAATGTCGATCTCGACCACATGGATCGCCTTGGGGATACCGTCACCAAGATCGCCCGGGAGAAGGCGGCGATCATCGAGCGCGGCGACCTCGCGGTGACCGGCGCTCACGGTGACGCGCTGGCGGTCGTCCGGCGCCGCGCGGCACGTCTCGGCGTCCCACTGACCGTGGTCGAACCGGCATCCATCCTCGGGATCACCCGTGACTGGATCGAGGTCGACCTCGCCCGGCTCGGGCCGACGCGGGTCGGGTTGCGTGGCCGACACCAGGCCGCCAATGCGGCCATCGCGGATGCGACGCTCGACGCCCTCGAGGCGGCCGGCCTCGCCACCGTGCCGGAGGCCGCGCGGCGATCGGGCTACGCCTCGGCGGTCTGGCCCGGCCGGCTGGAGCTGCTGCGAGTCGGCCACCACGATGTCCTGCTCGACGGTGCCCACAACCCGGCCGGGGCGGCGGCGCTGGCGATGGCGCTCGACGACCTCCGGCCCTTCCTGGCCGGCGGGCCGGTCACGCTGCTCACCGCCTCGATGTCGGACAAGGACGTCGATGGCGTGATCGCGGGGCTTGGCGGCTCGGCGGCACTCGCCGATGCGACCATCATCGCCACGAGCCTGGACGTCCCGCGGGCGATGCCGGCGCGGGAGCTTGCCGCGCGCTGGCGCGCCGGCCATCCAGGCGGCGCCGCCGACGTGGTCGACGAGCCGGATCCGCTCCGCGCGCTCGCGCGCGCACTCGAGGCGCCCGGGCCGGTGGTCGTGGCCGGTTCGCTCTATCTTGTCGGGGCCGTGCGTGCTCAGCTGGTCGACGATCCCGTGCTGCGCGACCCAGACGCGCCGGAGCACGGGGGAGCGGACGCATGATCGAACCGATGGGCGAGCCTGCTCCTTCGAGCCACCCCGCAGCCAGCCGGATCGGGCCGGCGACGTTCCGGTGGGGCGAACGGACCTTCGTCATGGGGATCCTCAACGTGACCCCAGATTCATTCTCGGGCGATGGCCTGCTGGCCCGGCCCGTGGGCACCGATCCGACGGGCCTCACGGACGCCGTCGGATCCGCCGTCAGCGCCGGGCGCCGGATGGTGGCCGAGGGGGCCGACATCCTCGACATCGGTGGCGAGTCGACGCGACCCGGTCACGCCCCCGTCGGACTCGAGGAGGAACGCCGCCGGATCGTGCCGGTGGTCGCCGCTCTCCGCCAGTCACTCCCCGACATCCCGCTCAGCATCGACACCACGAAGCCGGCGGTGGCCGAGGCCGGGATCGCGGCCGGCGCCGACCTGATCAACGACATCTGGGGGGTCGGCGATGACGATTCGCTGGCGCGGCTGGCGGCCGACCATGGCGTCCCGCTCATCGTCATGCATAACCGGGCCGAGCCGCGGTACACGACGTTCCTGCCGGAGCTGGTGGCCGATCTCCAGCGCGCCATCGAGCGTGCCCTGCGGCTTGGCGTCCGCTGGGACGACCTGATCGTCGACCCTGGGTTCGGGTTCGGCAAGACCGCCGAGCACAACCTCGAGCTGATGCGCCACCTGGACACCCTGCGGATGCTCGGGCGTCCCGTGCTCCTGGGCGCCAGCCGGAAATCGACCCTCGGCCGGATCCTGGGGCTGCCGGCGGAAGAACGAGTCGAGGCGACGATCGCCACCACCGCCCTCGGCATCGCCGGCGGCATCGATATGGTCCGGGTCCACGATGTCGAGGCGAACGTCCGGGCCGCCCGGATCAGCGACGCCGTCGTTCGGGCGGATCGGTCGCCCGACCGGAGCGAAGGAGGCCCGACCTGACAGACAAGATCGTGCTCGCCAACATGCAGTTCCAGGGTCGCCACGGCTACTACGACCATGAGCTGCTCACGCCCCAGCCGTTCGAGGTCGACATCGAGTTGCTGCTCGACCTCCAGCCGGCCGGCGTCGACGACGACCTCGAGCTGTCGGTCGACTACGGCAAGGTCTACGGCGCCGTGCGCCAGATCGTGGAGTCGACCTCGTACCGTCTCCTCGAGGCACTGGCCGAGGCCATCAGCCACGAGCTCCTCGCCGATTTCGAGGTGGCCGAAGTCATCGTCCGGCTGCGCAAGCCGGAGGTCCGACTCGAAGGACCGCTCGACTACGCGGGCGTCGAGATCCAGCGCCGGCGCGCGAACCCCGGGCGTCGCGGCTGACTCAGGAAGGGGCCGGAGGGGTCGGGGTCGGCGTCGGTGTGGGCGTCGGTGTGGGCGTCGGTGTCGGGGTCGGCGTCGGGGTCGGTGTCGGCGTGGGGGTGGGCGTCGGTGTCGGCGTCGGCGATGGGGTCGGCATCGGCCCCTTCGAGATGACGTAGTCCACGGCCGTCCCCTTGACCACGAGAATGCCCGCCGGCGGCGTCTGGCGCGCCACCCTCCCGACCGGCACGATCGGATCGTAGTCATCGCTCCGCACGCCGACCTTGAGACCGGCATCGAAGATCGCCTGGATCGCCGAGGACTCGTCCTTGTTGCGAAGATCGGGGACGGGCGCCGAGCCAAGCGCGGTCGCGACCGTGATCTTGACCGGCGTGCCCTTGTCGACAACTGTCCCCGGCGCGGGATCCTGGGCCAGGACCGTGCCAGCCACCTGGTCCGAGGCGACCTGACCGGTCGGGCTCAGGGTGAGCCCGAGCTGGTTCGCCTTCTGGGCGGCGGCATCCGAGCTGAGTCCGATGAAGGTCGGGACGGTGACCTGTGCGACAGGCGGCTTGCCGCCGCCGGAGGCGAGCTGAAAGACGAGGAAGGCGATCGCGATGAGGAGGGCGATGGCCACGATCCCTGCGACCCACGCCAGCGCCCCAGAGCTTCGCGGCGCCTCATCCAGCACGGCCGGAGCCGGCCGCCCACGCACCGCCGGGGGCGGCAGCGCACCGCCGGCGCTCAGACCATCGTCGGCGCCGACATAGGCATCGGGGACGTACGGGATCCCGGCCGGGTTCGGCCGAGCCGTCGCGGAGATCACGGTGGCTCCGCCGAGCGCGCCCGCCGCGCCCCCGGCTGCAGCTCCGGCGGCCCCGCCGACCAGCCCGCCGACCGCGGCAGCTCCAACTGCACCTGCCGCCGAGCCGCTCGGCGCGAGGGTCGCCTCGAGTGCGTCGGCCATCACCGACGCCGAGGGCCATCGATCGTTCGGGTCGAGGGCGAGCGCCCGGCGGGTGATCGCCGCCAGGTCGGTCGGGACCGACGAGCGGACGGCGATCGGATCGGGGATCGGGCCGGTGAGGCGGGCCAGCGCAACGGACGCAGCGCTGTCGCCTTCCCAGGGTCGGACGCCGGTGAGCATCTCGTAGAGGACGATGCCCAGGCTGTAGATGTCCGAGGCGGCCGTCGCGGGCTCGCCGCGCGCCTGCTCGGGACTGAAGTAATGGACCGAGCCGAGCGTCATCCCGGGGAGCGTCACCTGCGCTTCGGCGATCGCGCGGGCGATGCCGAAGTCCACGACCTTGACGCGACCATCCGACCCGATCAGGACATTGCCCGGCTTCACATCGCGATGGACGAGGCCTCGAGCGTGGGCCGCGGCGAGGGCTCGGGCGACGCCGGCGCCGATCCGCGCCACCTGGCGCGCCGGCAACGGGCCGTTCCGGCGCAGGATCGTCGCGAGGTCCTGGCCGTCGACGAGCTCCATGACGATGTACGGACCGCTCGGGTCCTCTCCGTAGTCATAGACCGTGACGACGTTGGGGTGGCTGAGCGATGCGGCCGCCTGGGCTTCCTGTCGGAAACGCGATGAGAAGTCGGGATCGCGGAGGTACTCGGGGCGGAGGAGCTTGAGCGCGACATCCCGACCGAGGCTGACATCGGTGGCGCGATAGACGGTCGCCATCCCCCCGCTGCCCAGGAGTTCGACCAGGCGATAGCGACCGCCCAGGGTCTGTCCGATCTCGGCCAAATCGTTCCCTCGAACAAGGATCCGGGCGACCTGCCCGGGTGCGTCCCTGACGGCATCGTACCCCAGGAGCCCGACGGCCAGGCTCGTCCGGGTCAGCTCCGACCGGTCAGAGCTGGAGTCCCTGGAGGTAGCGGCGGAACTCCGCACCAAGGTCCGGCCGCGTCAGTGCGATCTCCACCGACGCCTTGAGCCAGCCCATCGTCGTGCCCGCGTCGTAGCGCGTCCCCTCGAACTCGTAGGCGAAGACGTGCTGCTCCTCCATCAGTGCCGCGATGGCATCGGTCAGCTGGATCTCGCCTCCGGCGCCGCCCTGCGTCTGCTCCAGCTTGTCGAAGATCTTCGGGGTCAGGACATAGCGGCCGATGATCGCCAGGTTCGAAGGCGCCTCCTCGGCCTTCGGCTTCTCCACAAGCTTGGTGATCCGGTGCAGCCGCCCGTGATCCAGCGGGTCCTCGGATCGCTCGGAGGCGATGACGCCGTAGCGGCTGACCTCCTCCGGGGGGACTTCCATGACGGCCACGACCGAGGCGTGCGTCTGTTGATAGGCGTGGATGAGCTGGCCGATGCACGGGCGGTCCGCGACCACGACGTCGTCGGGGAGGATGACCGCGAAGGGCTCGTGCCCGATCAGGTCCTTTGCCATCAGCACGGCGTGGCCGAGCCCCAGCTGCTCCTTCTGGCGGACGTAGGCCACCTGCGCGAGATCGCTGATCGCCCGGACCTGGCGGAGCATCTCGATGTCGCCCTTCTCCTCGAGCAGATGCTCGAGCTCGTAGGAGAGATCGAAGTGGTCCTCGATGGCCCGTTTCTGGCTGGAGGTGACGATGATGACCTGCTCGATACCGGCAGCGACCGCCTCTTCGACCGCGTACTGGATGATCGGCTTGTCGACCAGCGGCAGCATCTCCTTGGGCTGCGCCTTGGTCGCGGGGAGGAACCGTGTGCCCCACCCGGCGGCCGGGAAGACGGCTTTTCGAACGCGCATCGAACCTCAGGATGACGGGATTGGGCGGTCGATCCAGTATACCCACGGTCCCCGGATGGCCCGATGACGGACGGGATCGGCGACGTGTCAACGACCGGTCAGTCCGGCTCCAGGGACATCGCGAAACGCCGGACCGCCTCGGTGAACGCGGCCGGCCGGTCGAGGTTGGCAAGGTGGCTGGCGCCGGCGAGTCGGACCCGTCGAGCGTCCTGGGCGGCGGCCGCGAAGCTCCTCGCGCCGAGCCGGAACGGGAAGTCGAACTCGCCGTTGAGGATGAGCGTCGGGCCCGGATATGCGGCCAGTCGCGGGATGAACCGCTCTCCGACGATGGCCCGCAGCGCCGACGCCCCGCCGGCGGACCAGAACCCGCCGGCGACGATCGGCTCGGCGATGGCCGCCGGGTAGCGCGTCCGGAAGAACCAGGCATTGATCCGAGCCAACCGGTCGCGATCGACCCGGTCCATCACGAGGGCCAGCCGCAGGTACGGCTTCGAGCGAAGACCGATCGGCTCGGCGGTCGCGCCGGAGAGGACCAGCCCGCGCACCAGCTCGGGCTCCCTGGCGGCCAGGCTCATCGCGACGTAGCCGCCCAGCGAGAGCCCGACGACCACGGCACGACCGCCCGCGGCATGGTCCCGGATGGCCGCCGCGACGGCGTCGGTCGCTCGCTCGAGCGTGAACGGCTCACCTGACCGGGTGCCATGCGCCGGAAGGTCGACCGCGATCGTTCGGAAGTCGCGGGCCAGGGCCGTCTGCTGCGCCCACCACATCGAGCCGGTGACGCGCGTGCCGTGGACGAAGACGATCGCCTGGGCATCGGGCGGGCCGGCGAATGCCGCCCCGGTCGCATCCGTAGCCGGGCTGACGACGGGCTCGGAGAGGACGAGCGAGGCGCTCATGAGGGGGCGCGTTCCGTGTGTGCCAGGACCGGCTCGATCGACCCGTCGGGGTCGCCCGGTCCGGTCGGCCCGTTCGCGTCGCTCGGATCGTCGGCCTCGATCGCCGGGGCGGCGATCGCTCGACCGCCGGACGGCGCCGAGCGCTGGAGGATGAGCGCGGCGGCCAGGATGGCGAACCCGCCGGCGACCTGGATCGGGGTGAGGCCTTCGTGGAGCAGGAGGGCGGCCAGGGCCACGCCGACGACCGGCTCGAACAGCATCAGGATCCCGGCCCGGGTCCCGCCGATGCGCCGGATCCCGGTCAGGAACAGGATCGACGGGATGGCGGCAGCGAAGAGACCGGTGAAGCCCAGGAGCGGCAGGATCGATGGATCCCGGAGCGGGAACGCGAGCGCGCTCCCGGCCCCCGTCAACGCGGCGACGGCGACGCTGCACACCACGGTCGTGCCGATGATCACGACCATCGCCTGGTCCGCCGGCACGGTGCGGTAGCCGCTGCGACTGATGACCACGAACACGGCCTGGCTCATCGCCGCCCCAAGGGCGAGCCCGAAGCCGATGGCATCGAACCGGATCCCCGCCGACGGATCGAGCTCGGAGGCCACGACCGCGACCATCCCCACGACCGCGAGACCGAGCGCGACCATGCGCGGCCGATCGAGCGTCTCCCGACCGAGCGCCATGTTCACGACCGCCACGATGACCGGATAGGTGTAGAAGCCCAGCAGCGCCAGCGCAACGGTCACCAGGTCGAAGGAGATGAACATCGCGAGATTGAGGGTGAAGCCCATGAGACCGGCGACCACGATGCTCACCCGCGCCCCACGGTCGAGGTCGCGGAGCCGGGTCAGTCGCTCCCGTCCGGTCGAGATCCGCCAGGCGACGAAGGCCGCGGTGGCGGTCAGCCCGATGAGGGCTCGCCACGCGACGAACGGGAGCGGCTCCATCCCTGCGTCGTAGGCGAAGCGCGACAGCGGGCCGAGCGTCCCGAACAGCGACGCGGCGACGATGACGATGGCGAAGCCCGCGACGGGCGACTGGTCACGTGCGGGCACGGCGATATGGTAGGGGACCGGGCCGTTTACCCCGCGGTGACCGGTTCCGCTGGCGAGGCGACGTCGGTCCCGGCCGCGATCCGCTCGGCAGCCGCCGACTCGTGGCGGGCCCGGCCGAGCCGGATCGAGGTGAATGGCACCCGGAACTGGCGGAATACCTCGACCGAGACGAGGAATCCCGCGAACAGGAACAGGACGCCAAGGAACTTGCCGAGCTGGAACCACTCCGTCATCCCGAACCGGTTGAGCGTGTCGCCTAACGTCGCGACGAAGGCCCCGACCGCGATGAGGATCGTGGCCGGGACGCGGCTGTGCAGTCGGCCCGCGACGAGCGCCCGGGCCGCGCCAGGCAGCGAGGCCACGAGGTTGACGACGATGGCGAATGGCGCGATCAGCAGGTTGAACAGGAAATGGTCGCCGGGCTGAGCCGGATCCAGCGAGTAGGCGAGGACGCGGCGCTTCGGCATGAACACGTAGGTCGAGAAGACGGCGCCCAGGATCAGCGCAAAGGCGCCGGTGATGTTGAGGAACGGCGTCAGCAACCGGAGCTGCGGCGGGAAGAGCGTCGCGATCGGAGCACCGGTCGCGGGGTCGATCGCGTAGCCCGGCGCGGGCAGGGTCGTGGTCGACATCAGGACCACGCTGAGCAGCGTCGCGCCGACGACCGCGGACGCGGCGAGGATCGGCCACCGGTCATTGGCGAAGTAGGTCTCGACCGCGACCGCCAGCGCGAGCAGCCCGGCGACGATGAAGTAGAGGAGCGGCAACGCCCCGGCGCCCGCGTACTCGGGCTTGGTCCGGACGAGGAACGTGAACAGGCCGGCGAGGAAGAGGCACAACGCGAAGCAGTAACCGAACCGCGTCCGCCCGAGCAGGTAGGCCGTCCCGAGCCCCAGCCAGCCCGCCGTCCAGACGGCGCCGGTCAGGTACCACGTCCGATACAGCGGCTCGGTCCAGCTCCCCGCGGCGGCCAGCGCTTCGCAGCCGGCACCGACGCCGTAGAAGACCATCCCGATCGCCCAGATGAGCTGGAAGCCGCCTCGACGCTCCCGCCACTGGTCGAACAACGCCAGCGCGAAGGCGAGCGCCAGGACCGAGGTCAGCGCCGGCAGGACGACCGACGGGCTCATCCGCGGCTCGCAGACTGGAAGACGGCGATGAGACGCAGCAGCAGCCGATCGAGCAGCCCCGACGCATCGTCGTAGAGCGCGGCAAGCCGCGCCGCATCGAGTGCCCGGCGCCGACCGAGCCCGCTCAGCTCATCGAGGAATGGCCGGCGGGCCGCCACGAAGAGACCCACCGCTTCGGTCAGGCTCATCCCGGAGGCCGCCAGCCGGCGAGCGAGGTCGTCGACGAGGGTCGTCGCCTCGGCCTCGGAGCGCTGGCGTGCGGCATCGTCGGCGGCGTCGAGGTGGGCCGCCAGCGCCTCCACCAGACGCCGACCGTCGCGTCGGTAGCGCTCGCGCTCGACCTCGTCGTCGAGGGGCACGCGTTGCGCCGCGTCCGGATCGGCGGCATAGCTGCGTCGGTACGCGCGGGCCAGGCGTTCGGGGCTTGCGCCCATCGTGGCCAGCGGCCGGCTGCCGGGGCGCCGGCTGGCGACCAACGCCTCGATCGTCCCTCGGTCGAAGCGGCGATGG
>DASYJV010000087.1:0-4317 GCA_035996105.1 Candidatus Limnocylindrales bacterium
ATGTTGATGATCGCCATCACCAGCAGGTGACCGTAGACGCGGCGCTCGCGCGGCAGGGGCTGATGCGCGATGCGGACGACGCTCCAGAGCAGGAGGGCCCCGACCGTCAGCCGCAGCGCGACCAGCGTGAGCGTCCCGAAATCGTCGACCGCGAGCTTGATGAAGAGGTAGCTCGACCCCCACATCAACCCGAGCCCGAAGAAGATCAGCCAGTCGAGGCGGTTCGCACGGGCGACGGTCATCGGCGCATGATACCGGCGCTTGGCCTACGCGGGTAGGCCAAATGCGAGACCAGCCCGGTCGGCTGCGGCGATGTGGCCGGGATGCATGCCATATCCCCCAGAACTCCCGGCGAGCGCTGTCGGTTGCCCGCCCCGCGTCTCACCGCCAGCGGGTCAGGATCGCCTCGCGGTCGAACAGGGAGACGCCGATCCGCAGCCCGACCAGACTGATCACCAGGATGATCCCGGCCAGCAACAGGTAGCCCGTGGCGCCGACGAGGAGCGTCCCGGTCGCCTGCAGGAGCGTGACCGCGATGATCGGCACGATGATGATCCCGCCGATCTGCTGGGCGGCCCGCGGGTCGTTCACGCGCGAGCTCACGACCACGCCGGCCGTCACCGACGAGAGTCCGACGGCCGGGCCGAGCACGAACACCCCGACCAGCCAGCTCGGATCGGTGACGACCCCGAACAGGTGCGGCCCGTAGACGAACGAGGCCAGGGCAACGAAGAAGACGTACGTGATCCAGCCGGCCAGGACGCCCGGGACGAGCGCGGCGATCGCCTTGCCGGCCAGCAGCTCGAGGGTCCGGATCGGGGTCGCGAGGACCGGCTCGAGGGTGCGCGCCTGCTTCTCGCCGATGATCGAGAAGGTCGCGATCGACAGCGGGATGTAGGCCGGCATCAGCAGGAAGAAGGCGAGGAATTGCTGGACGGCGAATGCGCCCGCCTGCTCGGCCGCGGTGAACGCCGCCCACTCCGGTCGCTGGGCGAGCACGGCGGTCGCCAGTTCGGGTGGCAGCGCGCGGGCACCGACGACGCTGGCGAGGGCCAGGGGCGCGATGGTCAGGATCACCGGTGGGATGAGGATCGTCGACATCAGCAGGCGGTTGCGGACCGTCTCGGCGAATTCGCGACGGAGGATGGTGGCGACGATCCACGTCCGCATCAGGCCGCCTCGCCCGCGTCGGGCGCGACACCCATGACCTCGAAGTAGACCTGTTCGAGGGTGGTCGCCCGCTCGCGTACCTCGAGGATGTCGGCGCCGGCCGCCACGAGTGCCCGGACGAGCACCGGGGTCACGGTCGCCACGGCCTCGGCGGTCACCACGAGCCGTCGTTCGGCGGCCTGGACATCGGCCACCCCGGGGACGCCCCGAGCGGCCGCAAGCAGCGTCTCGCCCGGTTGCGTGGCAAGCCGGACCTCGACCCCGTGGCCGCCGACCGAGCCCCGCAGCCGAGCCGGCGAATCGACCCGCAACAGCCCGCCCCGGACGAACGCCACGCGATCGCACAGCCGGTCGGCCTCGTCGAGGTTGTGGGTCGCGAGGACGATCGTCCGGCCCGACCGGCGCAGCGCCTCGATCGCCTCGCGGACGATGTAGGCAGCCTCGGGGTCGAGCGCCGCCGTCGGCTCGTCGAGGAAGATGACCGACGGCTCGTGGAGGAGCGCCCGCGCGATCGCGAGCTTCTGTTTCATCCCCTTGCTGAAGTTCCCGGCCACCTCGTCGCGTCGGTCCCACAACGAGAAGAGCCGCAGGTAGTGCTCGATCCGCTTCGCACGCGTCGCCGGGTCGAGCCCGTAGAGCCGCCCGAAGAACTCGAGGTTCGCGGTCGCCGTGAGCTTGTCGTAGAGCCCCGGCGTCTCGGTCAGGATCCCGACCCGGGACCGGACGGCTTCGGGATCCTCGGTCACGTCGACGCCATCGACCCATGCCCGGCCTTCGCTCGGGGCGATGAGCGCGGTCAGGACGCGCACTGTGGTCGTCTTGCCGGCCCCGTTCGGTCCCAACAGGCCGAGCACCTCGCCATGGGGCACCTCGAGGTCCACCCCGCGGATCGCCCAGAGCGAACCGAACCGTCGGCCCAGTCCGCTCGCGCGGAGCATCACGGCCGCTGTCGCAGTCATGCTGTCCAGTGTGACCGAGCGTGGGACAATCGTCGCTGTGATCCGACCGTGGAATCACCCCGCCCTGACGGGGTTCGGCCGCCTCCCCATGCACAGCGTGGCCCACGCCGAGCGCGTCTCGCTCGACGGTCGCTGGCGGTTCCAGCTCCTCGAGGGCCCCGATATCGAGGCCGCGGCCGGCGAGTGGGGCGAGGTCGAGGTGCCCAGTCTCTGGACGATGTCCGGGACCTGGGATCGGCCGCACTACACCAACGTCCGGATGCCGTTCCCGGGCGTGCCGACCGCCGTCCCGGACGCGAACCCGACCGGTATCTACGAGCGTGACTTCGAGGTGCCCGCCGAATGGGCCGGGCGTCGCATCGTCCTCCACCTGGGCGCCGCCGAGAGCGTCGCGCTGGTGTCGCTCAACGGCTTCGAGATCGGCGTCGCGAAGGACTCGCATCTCGCCTCGGAATTCGAGCTGAGCGGCCTCCTCCGCGATGGCACCAACACGCTGAACCTGCGGATCGTGAAATGGTCCGATTCGAGCTATGTCGAGGATCAGGACCAGTGGTGGCACGGCGGGATCAGCCGCTCCGTCTTCGTGTATGCCACCCGCGAGGTCCACCTGGCCGATGTCCGGGTCGATGCCGGGCTGGCCGACGACCTGACGACCGGCACGCTCGATCTGACCGTCACGCTGGGCTTCCCGGGCGCCGAGCTCCCCACCGGCTGGACGGTCGAGGCCACGATGGACGGCATCGAGGACACGCTCCATGCCGAGGCGCCGCGGGTCGACCGCACCACGCTGCGCGGCTGGTCGCTCGACGAGCAGCGGCTGATGTTCCAGGCCGTCGCCGGATCGCCGCTCACGGACGACGAGGCCGCCGCCTGGGAGAGCCTTCACCAGCGGATGGCGCCGCCGCCCGACGGTCAGGTGCTGTGGCTCCTCGACATCCCCGATGTCGAGCGCTGGTCGGCCGAGCAGCCGCGGCGCTACCCGCTGCACGTGATCCTGCGCGATCCGGAGGGCCTGATCGCCGAGGCGATGACCCTCCAGGTCGGGTTCCGGCGGGTCGAGGTCAAGGGTCTCGACCTGCTCGTCAACGGCGCCCGGGTCTACCTGCGCGGCGTCAACCGTCACGACTTCGACCAGCACACCGGCCGCGTCGTCTCGCCCGAGTCGATGCGCGCCGACCTCGTGGCGATGAAGCAGTTCGGGTTCAACGCCGTCCGCACGTCGCACTACCCCAACGACCCGCTCTTCCTGGACCTGACCGACGAACTCGGGATGTACGTCGTGGACGAGGCCGACATCGAGTCCCACGCGTTCCAGAGCACGCTGTGCGATGACCCCCGCTACCTGTCGGCGTGGGTCGATCGCGTCTCGCGGATGGCGATGCGCGACAAGAACCACCCCTCGGTCATCCTCTGGTCGCTCGGCAACGAGTCGGGGAGCGGTCGCAACCACGAGGCCGCGGCGGCCTGGCTGCGCGCCTACGATCCGAGTCGCCCGCTTCACTACGAGGGTGCGATCCGCTTCGACTGGGCCAGCGACCAGCGCCTTAGCGACCTCACCTGTCCGATGTATCCGTCGATCTCGGCCATCGTCGACCACGCCCGCTCCGGGCTCCAGCGGCATCCCCTGATCATGTGCGAGTACTCGCACGCGATGGGCAACAGCAACGGAACGCTGGCCGAGTACTGGGACGCGATCGAGTCGACGCCCGGGCTGCAGGGCGGATTCATCTGGGAGTGGTGGGACCACGGCCTCGTCCAGCAGCTCCCCGACGGGATGACGCGGCACGCCTACGGCGGCGATTTCGGCGACCAGCCGAACGACGGGAACTTCTGCATCGACGGCGTGGTGTGGCCCGACCGGCACCCGAAGCCCGCGCTCTGGGAGCACAAGCAACTGGCCGCGCCGGTGCGTGTGACGGCGGCGACGCCGAAGAGCGGCCGGCTGACGATCCGCAATGCCCAGCACTTCTCGGGGCTGGGCTGGCTGCGCGCCCGCTATGAGCTGACCGTCGACGGCGAGTTGGTTCGCGGCGGTCCCGTCGAGCTGCCCGAGCTGGGGCCCGGGAAGTCCGCCGAGCTCCGGCTTCCCGACTGGAAGGCGCCCCCGGCCGACGGCCGCGAGGCATTCATCACGCTCCGGTTCGAGACCGGCATCGAGCTGCCCTGGGCGCCGGCCGGCTTCGAAATC
>DASYJV010000088.1:0-4695 GCA_035996105.1 Candidatus Limnocylindrales bacterium
CGAGCTCAAACGCTATGTCGCCGTCGACGACGTCGGCAAGAAGATCAACCCGATGATCGTCGATGGCCAGCTCCATGGCGGGATCGCCCAGGGCGTCGGCCAGGCGCTCTGGGAAGGGGCCATCTATGACGACCAAGGTCAGCTGCTGTCCGGATCGATGATGGACTACACGCTGCCGCGCGCCTCGTTCTTCCCGAACCTGGAGCTCGCCGAGACCATCACCCCGTCACCGGTCAACCCGCTCGGGGTCAAGGGCGTGGGTGAGGCCGGCGCCATCGCCAGCACCGCTGCGGTCGCGAACGCGGTCGTCGATGCCCTGAGCACGCTCGGGATCCGCCATCTCGACATGCCCTATACGCCGCAGACCGTCTGGCGTGCGATCCAGGGCTCGAAGGGAGGCCAGGCGTGATCCCGGCAGCGTTCGCCTATCAGCGTCCGACCACCATCGACGAAGCGCTTCGCATCCTCGGCGCCGATCCGGGCGCCAAGGTCCTGGCCGGCGGTCAGAGCCTCCTGCCCCTGCTCAAGCTCCGGCTGGCCACGGTCGAGACGCTCGTCGACATCGGTCGGCTGCCAGGTCTGCGCGGTGTCCGGCGCCTCGACGACGGTCGCCTCGCCGTCGGCGCGCTGACCACCTATGACGACCTGCTCAAATCGCCGGCCAGCGAGTACGGGCTGCTCCGCGACGCCCTGCCGGAGATCGGCGACGTCCAGGTCCGGAACCGCGGGACGGTCGGCGGCGCGATCGCCCATTCGGACCCGGCGTCCGACCTGCCGGCGTGCCTTCTCGCGCTCGACGCCGAGCTGGTGATCCGATCCGCCGGCGGTGAGCGGACGACGGGGGTCGACGGGTTCTTCGAAGGCGCCTTCACGACCGGCCTCCAGCCGGGCGAGCTCCTCACCGAGATCCGGCTGCCGGGTCCCCGCGACGATGCCGGATCGGCCTATGTCTCACTCCAGCAGACAGCGTCGGGCTATGCGCTGGTCGGGGTCGCGGCGGTCGTCATCGGCGATGGCGGAGGCGGCATCAAGGAGGCGATGGTCGCCCTGACCGGTGTGGGCGATCGAGCCTACCGGGCCCGTGCGGTCGAGTCGGCGCTGGCCGGATCGGATGGATCGCCAGCCTCGATCGCTGCGGCGGCGGGCCACGCCACCGATGGCATCGACGTCTCGAGCGACATCCATGCCGATCGGGCCTATCGCGGCGCGATGGCGGCCGTCTATACCAGGCGTGCGATCGAGGCGGCGCTCGCTCGGCTTCGCTGAGCGTCCGGGTCGAGACCACATGCAGGTCCAGCGCGTCGTCCCTGGGCGCCGGATCCCCGCGCGTCTTGCCGGTGCCATCCTGGCCCGCGATGTCACGATCGCCGGCCGCCGCTGGTCGAAGGGCCGGCGGCTCAGCGCGGACGACCTGGCCGCGCTCATGGCCGCCAGTCCGGGCGAGCCGATCACGGTCCTCGTGCCCGAGCCCGGCGAGCTCCACGAGGACGACGCCGCGATCCGTCTCGCTGCAGCCGTGGCCGGCCCCGGGCTGACGGTGCGCGGGCCGGTGCAAAGCCGGATCGATCTGCACGCTGAGGCCGCCGGCGTCCTCAACGTCCGGGTGGCGGAGCTCGAGCGACTCAATCGGATCGACCCGCTGGAGGTCTTCACGGCGTTCGACGGCCAGGTCGTCGAGCAGGGCGATCTCGTCGCGAGCGTCAAGGTCGCACCGCACCTGGTCGATGCCGCGACCGTGGATGCCGGCGCCCGGCTGGCCGACTTCGGGAGTCGCCCGATCGTCTGGGTCGCCCCGTTCGTGCCCAGCCGGATCGGTGTCCTGGTCAAGGGATCGGTCCGCGGCACCGCGCGGACGCGGTTCGAGGCGAGCGTTCGCGCCAAGGCCGGCGGGCTCGGCTCGGAGATCGAGGCGATCGTCTACGTGGAGGACGATCCTGACGCGGTCGAGCTCGCGATGGCCGGCTTCGTTCGCCGGTCAGACCCCCTGGATCTCATCCTGACCGCCGGCGCGGCCAGCACCGATCCGCTCGACGCCTGCTTCATGGCCATCGAGGCGCTCGGCGGTCGGATCATCCGGCGCGGCGTCCCGGCCCATCCCGGGTCGATGCTCTGGCTGGCGCGGATCGGTGGGACCGCCATCCTCGGGCTCCCGACGTGCGGCGCGTATTCGAAGGCGACCGCGGTCGACCTGCTCCTGCCCCGCCTCCTGTCGGGCGAACCGGCATCGGAGCGGACGGTGGCGAAGCTGGGTCACGGGGGTGTCCTGACGCGCAGCCAGCGGTTCCGCTTCCCGGCCTACGCACGCGAGCTCGACGCTCCCGACGGGTAGGGCCGGCCGCCCGGGACCGCCGGAACCGTGAGACCCGCCGGCCGTGTAGATTCGGGCCATGACCGATCGACAGACCCGACCCGCCGGCACCCGCTCCATCGAGGCGCTGACCGAGGACTTTCGCGGGCGCGACTACATCACCGACCGGTCGCTCGCGACGGCCGTCTTCCTCGCGCTCGAGCTCGGTCGCCCGTTGCTCCTCGAGGGTGAGGCCGGTGTCGGCAAGACCGAGCTCGCCAAGGTCCTCGCCGCCTCGCTCGGCGCCCGGCTGATCCGGCTCCAGTGCTACGAAGGACTGGACGTCAACACGGCGGTCTACGAGTGGAACTACCCGCGGCAGATGCTCGAGATCCGGCTGCTCGAGGCCCGAGGCGAGGCCGAGCACGCGACCGCCCGCGACATCTTCGGGCCTGACTTCCTCATCCGTCGGCCGCTCCTCCAGGCGCTCGAGGCGACCGACGGGATCGCGCCCGTCCTGCTCATCGACGAGATCGACCGTGCGGACGAGGAGTTCGAGGCCTATCTGCTCGAGATCCTGTCCGACTTTCAGGTCACGGTCCCCGAGATCGGCACGATCACCGCGGAGCGACCGCCGCGCGTCATCCTCACCAGCAACCGGACCCGCGAGGTCCATGACGCCCTCAAGCGTCGTTGCCTCTACCACTGGATCGACTACCCGACGGCGCAGAAGGAGTACGAGATCGTGCTCGCCCGGGTGCCCGAGGCGCCGGAGCGGCTGGCGCGCGAGGTGGTCGGGTTCGTCCATCGGCTGCGCGAGGCCGATCTGACCAAGGTCCCGGGGATCGCCGAGACGCTCGACTGGGCGGCCGCGCTGCTCTCGCTCGGCGCCGTCGAGCTCGCGCCCGAGCTCGTCGACGAGACGCTGGGCGTCGTGCTCAAGTACGAGGAGGACATCCGCCAGGTCCGGGGCGAAGGGACGCGACGGTATCTGTCCGAGGCGGCCGCGGGCGGCTGAGGCGGACCCGAGGACATCAGGAGCGACATGTCGGACCCTGCCATCGTCCGCACTCCGTTCGGTGCCGAGGTCGACGGCCGCCGGCTGCTGGGCGAGGCCGTCGGGTTCGGGCGGTCGCTCCGGGTCGAGCGCCTGTCGATCGATCTCGGGGCCGCGGTCGACTTCGCTCGAGCCCTGACCCTGGTGGATCTCGCCGATCGCGAACAGGTGCGGGCCGCCGGTGCCGCGATCTTCGTCCGCCGGCGCGACGACCGTTCCGTCTACGACGCGGCGTTCGACCGATGGTGGCGTCGTCGCGGCTCGCGGTTCGTCGACCAGTTCCAGCCGACGGCCCTCCGGGCGCCTGACGAGGCTGGCAGCGACGAGGGGATGCCCGGAACGACACCGCCGGAACCGGGCGACGAGCGCACCGAGATGCGTTCCGACGAGCGGGGGACGCCCCTGCCGTCCGCGCCCTCGAACGAAGACGGCGAGGACGACGCGCCGGTCGATGGCGTCGCCATCTCGCCGGACGCCTACTCGCAGGGCGAGGTGCTGCGTCACCGCGAATTCGACCGGATGACGCCGGCTGAGCTGCGCGAGGCCGAGCGGCTGGTCGACCGCCTCGTCCCCCGGCTCGAGCGCCGTCGGACGCGCCGCTATGAGCTGCACTCGCATGGTCGGCGGCTCGCCCCCCGGGCGATGTTCCGACGCAACCTCGGGACCGGTGGGCAGCTGCTGTCGTGGGTCTGGCGCCGCCAGGTCCGCGAGCCTCGCTCGCTCGTCGTGCTGTGCGACATCTCGGGTTCGATGGAGCGCCATTCGCGTCTCCTGCTCCGGTTCGTCCAGGCGCTCTCGGCCGCCTCCGAGGTACGCACCGAATCGTTCGTGTTCGGGACGCGTCTCACCCGGGTGACGCGGCTGCTCCGGGACCGAGATCGTGACCGTGCGCTGGCGCGCGTCGCCGACTCCGTCAACGACTGGGCGGGCGGGACGCGGATCGGGGAATCGTTCCGCACGTTCAACCAGCGATGGGCGCGCCGCTCGCTCCGCACCTCGGGGGTGGTGATCGTCGTCTCGGACGGCTGGGACCGCGGCGATCCGGCGCTGGTCGCCACGGAAACGGCCCGGCTTCGGCGGAATTGCCACCGACTGGTGTGGCTGAACCCGTTGGCAGGCACGCCCGGCTACCAGCCACTCGCCGGCGGGATGCGCGCCGCCTACCCGTATATCGACGACTTCCTCCCCGCCGGCACGGTCGCCTCTCTGGAGCGGCTCGGCGAGATCCTTGGTGGCGTGCGCGCGGGAGACACGCGACGGGGGAGCGAGGCGGCCGCGCACGCGGCGCTTCCCGGTTCGGTGGGTCCGGTCGTCGGCGTTCCACCATCGGTGGTCGGCGGCGAGACCATCG
>DASYJV010000089.1:0-10387 GCA_035996105.1 Candidatus Limnocylindrales bacterium
CGGGCGGCGCGGGCGCAGGCGGCCCTCGAACGGCTCGGGATGGGCGACCGGCTCGAACACGAACCGACCGAGCTATCGGGCGGGCAGCAGCAGCGCGTCGCCGTCGCCCGCGCGCTCGTCACCGAACCTGCCCTGATCCTCGCCGACGAGCCGACCGGCAACCTCGACAGTCACGCCGGCGCGGAGGTGATGAACCTCCTGCACGAGCTCAACGCCGCGGGTCGGACGATCGTCCTGATCACCCACGATCCAGAGGTCGCGGCAAGCGCCAACCGCCAGATCCATCTGCGCGATGGCCGGGTCGTCGCATGAGCCTGGGCGAGCTCCTTCGACTCTCGCTCTCGCGTCTCCGCACGAGCCGCCTCCGGGCGGCGCTCACGATGCTCGGGGTCATCATCGGCGTCGCGTCGGTGGTCGCGCTCGTGGGCGTCGGCCAGGGCACGACGGCCAATATCACCAGCCGGCTGGCCGGTCTGGGGACGAACCTGCTGACGATCAGCCCGAGCGGCGGGGGCACCTCCACGCTCACCCTCGGGGACGCCGACGCCATCGCGAAGCTGGCCTCGATCGGCGGCGTCGCGCCGGAGATCTCGTCCAGTCGGACCGTGACGGCCGGCAGCACGAGCACGACCACGACCGTCGTCGGGACGACCCCGGCCTATCCCACCGTGCGCGCCTACGAGATCTGGCAGGGCTCGTTCCTGACCGAGGCCACCCTCGACAACGACCTGCGGGTCGCGGTCCTGGGGGCGACGACGGCGACGACGCTCGGGCTCGGGGCGAGCGACCTGGGCAGCCAGATCATGATCGGCGGGCTGCCGTTCCGGGTCATCGGCATCCTCCAGCCCAAGGGCGGGACCGGCTTCCAGAACCCCGACGACCAGGTCCTCGTGCCGATCGGTGCGGTCCAGAAGTACTTCGTCGGCGGCGACACCGTCCGCACGATCGGCGTCTCGGTGAGCGACCCGGAGGGGATGACCGCCGCCAGCACCGCGATCACCGCCCTCCTGCGTGACCGTCACGCCCTGGCACCGACCGCCACCGCCGACTTCAACGTCTTCAACCAGACCCAGCTGCTCGCCGCGGCGTCCTCGATCAGCGCCACGCTGACGCTCCTGCTCGGCGGGATCGCCTCGATCTCGCTGGTCGTCGGTGGCATCGGGATCATGAACATCATGCTGGTCTCCGTCCGTGAGCGAACCCGCGAGATCGGCATCCGCAAGGCGATCGGGGCACGCGGCCGCGACATCCTCGCCCAGTTCCTCGTCGAGGCGCTGACCCTGTCGCTCCTCGGCGGCCTCATCGGCATCCTCATCGGCCTGATCGTCTCGGCAGGGATCGGTCAGCTCGCCGGCTGGGGCTTCCATTTCAACCCGGCGACCATCGCCGCGGCCGTCGTCTTCAGCCTCGCGGTCGGTGTCGTGTTCGGCGTCTGGCCGGCGCGTCAGGCCGCGCGGCTGGATCCCATCGATGCCCTGCGCTATGAATGACAAGGAGTCACAGGTGACCTTCGACCCGAACCGACCTTCCGCACCAGAGCCGTTCAGCCCGGTGCCACCCGAACCGTCGAGCGTGCCGACGAACCCGGTCGTCACGAGCACCCCGGTCATCGCCGGACCGGCGAGCCTTCCCGCGCGCAGGACGTCGTCTGGCGGCCGACTGCTCAACCTCGTCCTCGTCCTCGCCGCAGCGGTCGCCATCGGCGGCGTGGCGTTCGCGGTCGGGCGTGGCACGGCGCCGGTCGCGGCGGCGGGAAACGGCCGGGGCAACGTCGGTGGCGTCTTCCCTGGCGGGAGCTTCGCGCCTCGCGGCAGCGGTCAGCCCGGTCTCGGGCGAGGCGGGTTCGGTCCGCTGACCCTCGACGGCACCGTCCAGAGCGTCACCGCCGACACGCTGACCATCAAGACCGCCGCCGGCCAGACGATCGTGGTCAGCCTGGGCGCGTCGACGACCTACCACACCCAGTCCCCCGCCACGGCCACCGATGTCCAGGTCGGCAAGAGCGTCCAGGTCCAGCTCGATGGCGGTCAGGGCAGGCCCGCCGGGAGCGCGGCCCCGAGCGGCCCGGTCGGCACGGCGGGCCGCGTGACCGTCGTCCCGTGATCGAACCGGTAGGCTGACCCACGTGCATCTGCTCCTGATCGAGGATGACCCGCGGCTGGTCCGCCTCCTGCGTCGCCTGCTGGAGGAGGACCGCCATGTCGTCGAGACCGCCACGAGCGGGCTGGACGGGCTGGAGATCGCCGAGGCCACGACCGGCATCGAGCTGGTCGTCCTCGACGTCGGGCTTCCGGACATCTCCGGCCTCGAGGTGGCCAGGCGCCTGCGCGCCTCCGGCTCGGAGGTCGCGATCCTCATGCTCACCGCCCGCGACACGGTCGGTGACCGGGTGACCGGGCTCGACGCGGGCGCCGACGACTACCTCGTCAAGCCGTTCGCCTACGAGGAGCTGTCCGCTCGGCTGCGGGCGCTCGGCCGCCGCGGTGCGGGCTCGAGACGACCCGAGCCGAAGCTCGTCGTCGGCCCGATCGTGCTCGATGAGACCTCGCGCCGGGTCACCCTCGATGGCCGATCGATCGATCTGAGCCCGCGCGAGTTCTCCCTGCTCGAGTGCCTGCTGCGCCATCCCGGCCAGACGCTCTCGCGCGACCAGCTCCTCGACCAGGCCTGGCCGTTCAGCGTCGCGGTCACGCCCAACGCCGTCGACGCCTATGTCCACTACCTGCGCGACAAGCTCGGCGCGGCCGGGAAGCTGATCGAGACCGTTCGCGGGGTCGGGTATCGTCTGGCCGATGCCTGACGTCCAGCCACGGACCGACACCACGCCGAGCGAGCAGGCCGCCGACCTCGCCGATAGCCGGATGGTCCGCCAGGTCCGGCGGAACCTCGTGCTGCTGAGTGGCGGCACGACGCTGCTGGTGCTCCTCCTGCTGGGCATCGCGCTCTACCTCGCCGTCGCGGGCTCGCTCGCCAACGCCGGCGTGCGACAGCTCCAGGACGGGATGGATGTCCCCAAGGCTGTCCTCACGGGTCAGCGACCCGACCCCGGGGATTCATCCCAGTTCGGGTTTCACTTCGGCTCACCGACCTTCGCGTTCGCGCTCGACGACCACGACCGCGTGATCGGTGGCCCTCGCGACTTCCGTCTGCCGGTGGGCCTCCCCGATACCGCCGCGGTCGCCCAGTCCCGGGCGAGCGGCCAGGACCTGCGGACGGGGAACGTCGGGGTCACCCCCGTCCGGATCCTCACCCAGACCTTCCCCGGTGTCCAGGGCATCACGTTCACGGTCCAGGTCGTCCAGGACCGCACCGTCGAGCTCAACACCCTCAACATCATGCTCGTGGTCCTGCTCCTCGGGGGTGCGGTCGCCCTGCTCGTCGCGTCGGGGTTCGGGGCCGTCTATGCGCGCCGCGCCCTGGTCCCCATCCGCGAGTCGCTGACCCGCCAGCGGCTCTCGCTCCGCCGCCAGCGCGAGTTCGCCGCCGACGCCAGCCATGAGCTGCGTACTCCGCTGACGGTCATCCGCAGCAGCGTCGAGTACCTGCAGCGGCACAGTGACGAGCCCGTCGGGGCGGTCGGCTCGGCGCTCGTCGATATCGATGACGAGGTCCGGCACATGACCGCGATCGTCGAGGACCTGCTGTTGCTCGCCCGCTCCGATTCGGGGGCGGTGGCGCTTGAGCACATCCCGGTCGACCTCGGCGACGTCGCCGCCGATGGCGCCTCGGCGATGGGCAAGCCCGCGACCGACCGCGGCGTCCGGGTCTTCGTCGACCCGCAGCCGGCCGTCGTGACCGGCGATGCGGCGCGACTGCGCCAGCTCGTGATGATCCTGGTCGACAACGCCATCCGTCACAGTCCCACCGACGGCCGGGTCCGCGTTGCGGTGCGAGCCGTCGGCACCGGCGCGTCGCTGGTGGTCGAGGACGATGGGCCGGGGATCCGGCCCGAGGACCTGCCCCACCTGTTCGAGCGGTTCTATCGGGCGCCGGGCGCTCCGGGTGGCGGGACCGGGCTCGGTCTGGCGATCGCCGCCTGGATCGTGGATCGTCACGGCGGTCGCATCGAGGTCGCCAACCGGGCCGAGGGTGGAGCGCGCTTCGTGGTCGACCTGCCGGCGGCCGGCGGCGCCCCCGGTTGACCGGTTCACGAGGAGGCGGTCAGGCCTCGCGGACCAGGTAGCGATCCATCTCCTCGGTCCACACCGCGCGGCCGTCGTCGGTGATCGCATAGGCGGCGTAGGTCGCCGGGTCGCCGTCGGGGTCCAGGCCCGCCAGCCAGGTGAGCCCGTCCAGGCCCATGACGTGGACCGCGGTGGCATACGCGTCGGTGAAGGCCAGGCCCGGACCGACGACCGTGACGCTGCGCAACCCGCTCGAGGGACGTCCGCTGCGCGGATCGATGATGTGCTCGCCGCGCTCATAGGTGCCGGATGTGGCGACGGCTCGGTCGCTGACGGCCAGCACGGCGGCGACCAGGTCGGCGTGGTCGGGGTGACGGATGCCGACGCGCCACGGCACGCCGGGTTCGGCCTCGCCGCGCGCCACGACATCGCCGCCGGCGTTGATCCAGTAATTGCGGGCGCCGGCGGCATCGAGCGTCCAGGCCGCCTCTTCGACCGCCCAGCCCTTGACATATCCGGAGGGATCGAGCCGGCCATCGGGCCGGTGACGACGCGCATCGAAGGCGCCACCGGTGACCGTCGACAGGTGGTCGCAGGCGGCGAGCGCCTGGCGCACCTCGAGGCTCGCGTCCGCCTCGCGCAGCTCGCCCCGTATCAGCCGGCTGACCTCGCTGTCCGGCTTGTAGGTGCTGAACCGGGCGTCGACCTCGTGGAGCTGGGCGATGACCTCGTCGAGGACTGCCTCAGTGACGAGTGGCGGCTCGATGTCGAAGCTGACCGCCGTCCCCATCACCATCTCGACCCGCCGGATGGCTGGCGCTCCGACGGTCATCGTCAGGCATGCCCTGCCAGGTCGAGCGCCGCCTGGAGGGATCGCGCGTACGCGTCGCTGGTGTAGGTCGCGCCCGACACGGTGTTGATCGACGCGCTCTGCGCGCTGAGGGCCTCCTGGCGAAGGATCGGCGCCGAGTAGTTGGAGATCTGGCCGGATCGTCGGCCGGTGGGCAGCTGGATCGCGACGACATCCTGGATACGACCCGAGACCAGGACGACCTCGACCTGGATCGGCCCGTACTGCGTGTCGACCACCGGACCGTCGACCTTCTTGGTGGCCGAAGCCGCGCTCGTCCCGGTCGAGGGCGCCGGTGACGCTGTCGGCGCCGCCGGGTTCGGCGGCGGGGTTGCCGTTCCGCCCGCGACGGGAGCCGTCGTCGGTGCCGGACTCGCCCCGACGACCGCCACGCCGCTGCCGCTGCCCGTCGCCGGGAGGGCCTGGTCGGGGGTCTTGAAGCTGAGGAGAAGGACCAGCGCCGCCGTCGTGATCAGCAGGGCGACGATCCCGCGTTTCGGCATCCCAGGCTCCGGTCTAGCTGGCCGGCGCGCCGGTCGCCTGGGCGATCAGGGACGCCGCAGCGGTGATGGGGATGGCAAAGCCGAGACCCTGGGCATCGGTCGAGACGGCGGTATTGATGCCGATGACCCGTCCGGCGGCATCGAGCAGCGGACCACCGCTGTTGCCGGGATTGATCGCGGCATCGGTCTGCAACAGGTTGGTGAGCGTGACCGGCTGGCGCGTCTGCTCGTCCTGGACGGTGATGGTCCGGCCGGTCCCGGACAGGATGCCCTTGGTCACGGTCTCGGTGAACGTTCCGAGCGGGCTCCCGATGGCGATCACGGTCTGACCGACCTGGAGGGAGGCCGCGTCACCGATCACGGCGGCCTTGAGGCCGCTGGCGGCGATCTTGATCAGGGCCAGGTCCTGGTCGGCGGACTGCTTGACGACCGTGGCCGGGAACTGCTCGCCGTCGGCGAGCTCGACGACGAGCGACTGGCTGCCGGCCACGACGTGCCGGTTGGTCAGGATGTAGCCATCGGCGGTGAGGATGACGCCGGACCCGACGCCGGACGAAGGGATCGTGACGTTGCCGCGCGACGAGAAGCCCTGGGTCGTGATGGTCACGACCGAGTCACGGACCGAGGCGACGACGTCGGTCAGCTTCGGGATCGCCGAGGAGCCCGCGGCCGCCGCCACCGCGGCGGGCGCGGTCGCTGCCGCTGAGGGAGCTGGACTGGCAGGGGCGAGCGGGCCGGTCACCAGGGCTGCGGTGCCGCCGGCCGCGAGGACCGCCGCCAGGAGCGACGCCCCGAGGACCGAGGTCATGCCACGCGACCGGGTCCTGCGCGGGGCGGCGGATGCGCTCGGTTCGACGGGTCCGACCGGTTCGACCGGGGCCGGCCGACTCGGGGTCGGTGCGGCCGTCCACGCTGTGCCGGTCGTGACCAGAGGCGCGCTCGGCGGGGTGAGCGGCTCGGGGGCGAGTCCGTCGTCGTATCGGTGGGACATCGGAGACTCCGTCGTTGTGGGGTCGCGTGGTGCGGTCATCCCCTCCATCAAACGCCGCAACGCTGAGAATGACCTGAGAATGGAGACGGCGCGGGCCCCGCAGGCACCCGCGCCGTGTGTCTGACGTTGCGTCGGCGTTACAGCCGACGGTCCAGCAGGGTCAGCTGGTCGCTCCCGACGGCGCCGGGCTGGCAGACCCCGGGGCCGGGATGGCCCCCGGATCGTCCGTGTCGCCGGGCCTGCCGCCCGGACCCTTGAAGCCATGCCCGCCGACGCCGACGTGGACGGCCGAAGCGTCCAGCGATCCGTCGGCCCGCAGCGTGCCTTCGGCCGCGATGAACGAACCGACCTTGATATCGGCAAGGGATCCGGCCGC
This sequence comes from Candidatus Limnocylindrales bacterium, assembly GCA_035996105.1. Classification (GTDB taxonomy): domain Bacteria; phylum Chloroflexota; class Limnocylindria; order Limnocylindrales; family CSP1-4; genus SPCO01. The sequence continues at coordinate 6,845 of DASYJV010000089.1, forward strand.
GCCGTTGACCTTGTAGGTCGTGCCGGCGGCGACATGGATCGTCGCGGTCGACCCGTCGGGCCGGGTGACGGTGATGGTGTCGCCGCTGATGGCGGTCACCTTGCCGCCGGTCGTCGGCAGGACCACGGCAATGGCCGTGATGGTGTACGAGCCATCCGCCGCCTTCTGCTCCGCGAAGCGGACCTGATCGCCGACCGCGAGACCGCCCAGGGCGATCGTGGCGCCGGCCTTGGTGATCGCGGTCGTACTGGTGACCGCGATCGTCCGGGTCCAGCCGTCGTCGGTCTTGAGCGACACGTCGGAGCCGTTGATCGCGGTGATGGTGATGGCGCCGAAGCCGATGCCGCCGCGCTCACCGTGTCCGAACCCCGGTCCGAGGCGCCATGGGCCCTTGCCGGCCGCGCCGGGCGGTTCAGGCGCTTCGCTGCCTTCGGGCGCCTCGCTCGAACCGGGGGCGGTGCTGGCTGCTGGGCCGGCACCGGTCGACGGCGTCGGGGAGGCGCCCATGACTGCGACCGCACCGACGACGAAGAGCAGCGCGGAGCCGGCGACGATGCCGATCCGCACGGCGGTCGTCTGTCCTGCCGGCCTCCGGACATGCTCCTGGAAGGTGGCGGCGTCGGGTTCGACGCTGGCGTTGGCCTGCGCCGGCGGCAACGGCCGCATCGGCTCGACCGTCAGGTCCGAGCCGTTGGTGTCTGTGGATCCGGTCATCTGGCCCTCCGATGCAGGGGTCGCCGGGTGGCGCTCCCAGGGGTCGGTCCGACCCGTCAAGCCACTGTCACGACCGATTCTTCGGATCTTCTGAGAATGCCGGGACGCGCTCAGTAGGCGAATCGCTCCGCATGGATCTGGCGCCGGGCAAGACCCAGGCGACTGAGGGCGCCCTCGACGCGTTGCATCATCGGGACCGGGCCGCAGATGTAGACGTCCCGATCGCGGACGTCCGGGACGAGCCGCTCGAGCGACTCCGCATCGAGCGGATCCCTGGCATCGAACCGTCGGCGCCCGATGACGTAGTGGACCTGGGCACCGCGCGCTCGGGCGAGCCTGTCGAGCTCGTCCCGGAAGATGATGTCGGCTGGCGTCCGGGCACGGTAGATGAGGGTCATGTCGCCGGGCTTCGCGGGGAGGGCTTCGAGCAGCGCCCGGAGCGGCGTGATCCCGATCCCACCCGCGACGAGGAGCACCTTCGGCCGCGTGCGCCGAGCGCCGGTCAGGACGCCGTACGGGCCTTCGATGAAGACCCGGGTGCCGACCGACAGGTGCTGGAGCATGTTCGACCAGTCGCCGAGGTCCTTGATCGTGATCCGCAGCCATTCGCCGTTGGGGGCCGAGGAGATGGAGAACGGGTGGCCGCGCCACCAGCCGTCGCGCGTCAGGAACCGCCACACGAAGTACTGGCCCGAGCGGACGGCGAGCTGATCGAGCTTTCGGCCCGTCATGTAGATCGAGAACACGCCGGGGGTCTCGCGAACGACGTGCGAGACCCGCAGACGATGTCGCGCCGAGGTCCAGATGGGCTGCCCGAGCCGGAAGACCAGGATGAGGGCGGCGCTCGCGACATAGAGGCTCACCCAGTACCCGACGGCGATCGGGTCGTGGATGAAGTCGGCGCCGACGAACAGCTGATGCAGGAACCCGAGCGCGATCGCGAGATAGGCGTACAGGTGGATGCCGTACCAGGTCTCGTAGGACAGCTTGCGACGGGCTGCCTTGATCGAGCTGATCGCGACCGCGGCGAAGAGCCCGCCGCTGACCAGCGCCATCAGGACGTACGGGTAGGTCGTGATCAGCGTCCAGAACTCGACGAGGACGTTGCTGCCATCGCCCAGGGCGTAGCCGACGGTGATGAAGACGCCATGGCCGAGCAGGAGCCAGACCGTGGCGAAGCCGAGCCAGCGATGGGCGACGGCGAGACCGTCCATCCCGAACACCTGGTCGAGCCACGGGCTGCGCGACATGAGGACGAGCTGGATGAGTGCGAGATAGGCCCCGAACAGACCGGTGAGCTGGCCCACGGCGGTCAGCTGCCCACCGATCGTTGACAGCTGTTGCAGACCGCCGTGGCGGACCCACATCCCCAGGATGATGGCGCCGTTGGCGACGAGGATCGCCACGATCTCGAAGGCCCCGATCGACCACAGGCGTGGCAGCGGGACGGGTCGGCGCGCGGGAGTCACCGGGCTGGGCATGGTGCCACGGTGTCCCCGGAACCTGAGACCCGGATGAGAATGACCACGCCCGTTCGGCCCGCGGTCGAAGGCATACTTGACGCGAGGAGGCTGCCATGCGGATCGCGGTGACTGGCGGGAGCGGCAAGGGCGGGGCGTGGGTCGTGCGCGACCTGCGCGAGCACGGCCACGAGGTCCTCAGCGTCGACTGGCGGTCCGACAGCTCCGGCAGCGAACGGACGCTCGTCACCGACCTGACGGATCTCGGGCAGGCGCAGGACGCGCTGTCGGGCGTCGATGCGGTGGTCCATTTCGCGGCCATCCCGGCACCCCTGCTGCGGCCGGAGGGCGAGACCTTCCGGATCAACACGCTGTCGACCTACAACGTCTTCGCGGCGGCGGTCGACCACCGGGTCAAGCGCGTCGTCTGGGCGTCTAGCGAGACGGTGCTCGGCCTGCCCTTTGACGTCCCGCCGGCGTTCGCACCGATCGACGAGTCGATCGAGCCGCATCCGGAGTCCTCCTATTCGCTCTCGAAGCTCGTCGGGGAGACGATGGCCGTGCAGTTCGCCCGGCGCAGCGGGATCGGGTTCGTCGGTCTGCGCATCTCGAACATCATGGCGCCCGAGGACTACGCGCAGTTCGCGTCGTGGCAGGACGACCCGACGATCCGGAAATGGAACCTGTGGAGCTACGTCGACGCCCGCGACGTCGCCCAGGCCGTGCGGCTGGGGCTCGAGGCTCCGATCACGGGTGCGGAGGTCGCGATCATCGCCGCTGCGGACAGCGTCATGACCCGGCCGAGTGCCGAGCTGATGGCCGAGGTCTTCCCGACGGTCCCATTTCGGCAACCGATCGAGGGTCGCCAGACGCTGCTCTCGATCGAGCACGCGCGCCGCGTCCTCGGGTACCAGCCGAGCCATCGCTGGGCCGATCACGTTTAGGATGTGACTTCGAGCGCGGACCGATCGAAACAGGGCCGAGGTCAGGAGGGCGAGACGTTGGCGAACCGGGTGCGATTGCTGGTCGGCACCAAGAAGGGTGCGTTCATCCTCGAGAGCGACGCCAAACGCGACGACTGGTCGATGCGTGGGCCGCTCTGCGAGGGCTGGCCGATCCATGACCTCATCGTCGAGCCGGGGAGCGGCGCGATCCTGGCGGCCGGCGGCAGCCCCTGGTACGGGCCCGCCGTCTGGCGGAGCGAGGACGGCGGGGAGAGCTGGTCGCACTCCTCGGCGGGGATGACGTACGGCGACGACGGTCCGTCGATCCCCTCGGTCTGGAGCCTGGCGGCCACCGGTGAGACCGTCTACGCGGGGGTCGAACCCGCGGGCCTGTTCCGCTCCGAGGACCGCGGCGCGACCTGGTC
>DASYJV010000090.1:0-3887 GCA_035996105.1 Candidatus Limnocylindrales bacterium
ATCTTCTGGCCGGCGATGCTGTGGAGCGCCGGGCTCGAGGCGCCGCGCCAGGTCTGGGTCCACGGCTGGCTGCTCGCGGCGGGTGGCGAGCGGATGAGCAAGAGTCGCGGCAACTTCTTCGACCCGAACGACTTCGTCGCCGCGTTCGGCGCCGACGGCGCCCGCTACGTCGCCCTCCGCGAGGTGCCCTTCGACCGGGACGCCGAGGTCAGCTGGGACTCGTTCGTGCGTCGATACAACGCCGACCTCGCCAACGACTTCGGCAACCTCGTCAACCGCACGGTATCGATGACCAACCGCTATCTCGAGGGGGAGCGGCCCGCACCCCGATCGGAGGCCGATGCGCCGCTCGGGTTCGACTGGGCGGCGGTGCTGGGCGGTTATCGCGAGCGACTGGAGCGCTGCCACCTCCACGCCGCGCTGGCCGAGCTCTGGGGATTCATCGACCTCGCGAACAAGGTCGTCGACGCCGAGCAGCCGTGGGTCCTCGCCAAGGCCTGGAAGGCCGGCGACGAGGCGGCAGGCACGAGGCTCCGCGACGTGCTCGGCGACCTCGTCGAGGCGTGCCGGCTCCTGGGGCTCGCCGCCGCGCCGTTCCTGCCGGGGACGGCGCCACGCCTGCTCGCCCAGCTTGGGCACGCCTATCCCTATGGCCCCGACGGGAACGGTGGTCCGCCGATCCTCCGGGAGCTGGCCTGGGGTGCCCACGCCGGCGTGGCCGGCCGAGTGGCCTCGCCGGAGCCACTCTTCCCGCGACTCGATGTCGAGACCGTGGTGTCCATCACCTAGGATGCCCGGGTGCGGCTCATCGATAGCCACTGCCATCTCAACGCCGATCGATTCGAGCGCGATGCCGATCAGGCCATCGGGGCAGCGCGCCTGGCGGGCGTCGAACGCGTGCTGGTCCCGGGCTGGAACGTCGCATCATCCGAGCGAGCGCTGGCGTGCGTCGATCGCTTCGCCTGGCTGGACGCGGCGGTCGGCGTCCACCCGCACGACGCAGACAAGGTGGACGACGCCGGCTGGGCCCGCATCGTCGGGTGGGCACAGGACGCGAGGGTGGTGGCCATCGGGGAGACCGGCCTCGACTACGACCGTGTCTTCAGCCCGATCGCGGAGCAGGCCATCAACCTGCGCCGCAACCTCGCGCTTGCGCTCGAGACCGGCAAGCCCGCCATCCTCCATTGCCGCTCGGCCGATGGTCGCCGCGACGCGCAGGACGCACTCCTCGAGGCGCTGCAGGCGGCGCGCGTCGGGGGCCCAGCATGGGCGTCGGCATTCGCCGGTCGACCGGCAGCCGTGATCCATTCCTTCTCGGGGCCGATCGACTACGCGAGAGCCGTCATCGACCTCGGGCTGGCGGTCAGCTTCTCCGGTCTCGTCTTCCGACCCGGCGAGGAGGCCTCGGCCGAGGCCGCCGCGCTGGTCCCCGCCGATCGGCTCCTGGTCGAGACCGACTCGCCGTTCCTTGCCCCACCCGGCGCCCCGCGATCGCGCAACGCACCCGAGTGGGTCCGCGTCACGGCCGACTGGCTCGCGGACTGCCGCGGAGAACCGCCCGAGGCGTTCGGCGCCGAACTCGTCCGCGCCTATGATCGAACCTTCCCGAGTCCCCGGAGGACCGCATGAACCCACGACGACGCCACGGCCAGCGCTCCATGCAGACGCTCATCGCCGGCCTCGCGCTCATCGTGGCCGCCTGCGGCCCGGCCATCCCGACGGCGACCCCCACGGCGACCCCCACGGCCATCCCGACCGCCACGCCGAGCGCGACCGCGACCGCGTCGACGACCCCGACCGCCGAGGCCAGCCCCACGCCGACGCCTTCACCCAGCGCGCCGCCGTCGGCGGCCACGGCATGTGCCGTGATCCCACAGACCGGTGTCCTTCCCTCGGACCGCTTCATCGATCTGCAGCTCGCGAGCGGAGCGACGTCGGACCGGCTCACCTTCGTCTTCGGCGATCCGTCACTGCCCGGGCCGGCCGCCGGGACGGTCCCCAAGGGCTCGCTGGCCGTCGCCAGACCGCCGTATACCCATGCGGCGAGCGGCGCCAGGATCGCGATGGTCGGGGCACACGTCCTCCAGATCCGCTTCAGCAACGTCGCGGTCCAGAACGACGCCGGCGAGGAGACCTACGCCGGCCCGCCGGAGTTCAAACCGGCGTTTCCCGCGCTTCGTCACGCGGTGCTGTACGACGCGTCGGAGGGGATCGTCGCCTGGTATATCGGCTATGACGGCCCGGGTTGCGTCACCCTCGCGCGCGTCGGCAGCGCCGTGACGGTCACCATCGCCCACTCGTGAGAGCTCCCGGGTTGACAGCCCCGACCCGGGTTCGGTAGTCTCCCCTTAGCACTCTCGCCTTGAGAGTGCCAGCATCGCGAACCACCGAGTTCGACGGGCGCCGGGGTGACCGGCTGGAGGGTCGGACGGGGTTCGACGTGATGCGTCGACAGAGGTTCCACGGGACTTCGCACGACGGCCCCCACCCGGCCGGATGAGGTCCCGAGAGTCCACGCCCGTCGGCCGGCCATGGCCGTCACAGGAGGAATGCACGTTGGCCAAAGCCACTGCGATCTCAACGAAGCTCCGCCCGCTCGGTGACCGCGTCGTCATCAAGCCGAGCGCCCGCGAGGAGATGACCAAGAGCGGCATCGTCCTCCCGGATACCGCGAAGGAGAAGCCCCAGGAAGGCTCCATCGTCGCGGCCGGCCCGGGGAAGATCCTCGAAGACGGCAAGCGCGAGACGATGGACGTCAAGGTCGGGGACAAGGTCCTGTACGCCAAGTACGCCGGGACCGAGTTCAAGGTCGACGGCGATGAGCTCCTCATCGTCAGCCAGAAAGACATCCTGGCGATCGTCCAGGACTGACCACGCGGTCGCCCTGTCAGACACCCCATACGTTCCTTGGAGGGACATCCGAATTGGCTAAGCAACTCATCTTTGACGAGACGGCTCGTCGTTCACTCAAGCGCGGCATCGATCGGCTCGCCGACGCCGTCAAGGTCACGATCGGTCCGAAGGGACGCAACGTCGTCCTCGATAAGAAGTTCGGCTCGCCGACGATCACCAACGACGGCGTGACGATCGCGCGCGACATCGAGCTCGACGATCCGTTCGAGAACATGGGCGCCCAGCTGCTCAAGGACGTCGCGACCAAGACCGATGACGTCGCCGGCGACGGGACGACCACTGCGGTCGTGCTCGGCCAGGCGATGGTCAGCGAGGGCCTTCGCGTCGTGACCGCCGGGGCCAACCCGATGGTCGTCAAGCGTGGCATCGAGGCCGCCGTCGAGGCGGTCGTCGCCGAGATCAAGCGGGTCTCCCGGCCGGTCGACAACCGCGAGCAGATCGCGGCCGTCGCCGCCATCAGCGCGGCGGATCCCGAAGTCGGCCAGATCATCGCCGAGGTGATGGACAAGGTCGGCAAGGACGGCGTCATCACCGTCGAAGAGGGCCAGAGCCTGGGCCTCGAGAAGGAATACACCGAGGGCATGCAGTTCGACCGGGGCTATCTCTCGGCGTACTTCGTGACCAACCCGGATCGGATGGAGGCGGTCATCGAGAACCCCCTCATCCTCATCACCGACAAGAAGATCTCCAGCGTCCAGGACATGCTCCCGGCGCTCGAGAAGGCCGTCCAGCAGGGCAAGCCCACGCTGATCATCGCCGAGGACGTCGATGGCGAGGCCCTCGCGACGCTCGTCGTGAACAAGCTCCGCGGCACCGTATCCGTACTCGCCGTCAAGGCGCCCGGCTTCGGTGATCGCCGCAAGGAGATGCTCCGCGACATCGCGATCCTCACCGGTGGCACCGTCATCAGCGAGGAGATTGGGCGCAAGCTCGACTCGGTCACGGCCGAGGACTTCGGTACGGCACGCCGCGTC
>DASYJV010000091.1:0-3228 GCA_035996105.1 Candidatus Limnocylindrales bacterium
GGCGTGTCGCTCGTCGATCCGCAGATCAGGCAGATCGCCGTCTCCTCCTTGCGGGCCAACGGGCCGTCGTCCGCATCGTGCAGCCCGCCCAATGGCTCGTGGTTGGTCGTGAAGTCGCAGCGCGGGTAGTTGGAGCATCCCCAGAAGACGTTCCCGGTCCGTCGCGCGCGACGCGGCACGAGGTGGCCGTCCTTGTTCTTCGGGCAGATCACCTCGAACGGCAGCGGATCGGGCGGTGGCGGGCCGTCCTTCTTGATGAACTTGCAGTCCGGGTACCGGGAACAGCCGACGAATGGGCCGAACCGGCCGGTCTTGCTGACCAGCGTTCCCTCGCCGCATTCCGGGCAGACCTCGCCGGTCCCCTCCTGGGGCGGTGGCTCGTCCCCCGGCAACGGACGGCTCTCCTTGTGCTCGGGATAGAGCGAGCAGGCGAGGAACCGACCGTTCCGGCCGAGCCGGATGACCATCGGGTGTCCCTCTGAGCAGACCTCGTCGGTCGCCTCGGTGGTGAAGTCGCTGCGCTTGAGCTCGCGTCGTTTCTCGTCGACCCGGTCGCGCAGCGGTCCGTAGAACGCCCGAAGCAACGGCACCCATTCGCGCTCGCCACGGGCGATCTCGTCGAGCTCCTCCTCCATCCGTGCCGTGAACGCGACGTCGACGTAGTCGCCGAAATGCTCGACGAGAAGATCAGTCACGATCCCGGCCACGAGCTCGGGATGGAGCCGCCGCTCCTCGACGCGGACATAGCCCCGGTCGGTGATGGTCGAGATCGTCGCGGCATAGGTCGACGGTCGACCGATGCCGTGCTCCTCGAGCGCCTTGATCAACGTCGCCTCCGTGAAGCGCGGCGGCGGCTCGGTGAAGTGCTGGACCGGCGTCACTTCCTCGACCGAGGTCGTGTCGCCCTCGCTGAGGGTGGGCAGCTTGCCGGTCTCGGCGTCCTCATCGCTCGCGTCGTCGTCCCGCGCCTCGGTATAGACGCGGGCGAAGCCGTCGAACAGGACCTTGGTCGCCGAGGCCCGAAGCTCGTAGCCGCCATCGGCCAGGTCCATCGTCGTCGTCTCGAGATCCTTGGGCGCCATCTGCGACGCGATCGCGCGCTGCCAGATCAGCCGGTAGAGCCGCAGCTCCTCCGGCTTGAGCGACGCCTCGACCGAGTCGGGGTCGCGCCGGAAGCTCGTCGGGCGGATCGACTCATGGGCCTCCTGGGCGCCCTTCGACTTGGTCTTGTACACGCGGCCCTTCGGCATCGTGAACTCGGGTCCGTAGCGCTCGCCGATGACCTCGCGGGCCTCGCCCATCGCGACGCCGGCGATCGCGGTCGAATCGGTTCGCATGTAGGTGATCAGGCCGACCTGGCCGTCGCGCGTCTCGATCCCCTCATACAGGCGCTGGGCGATCGACATCGTCCGCTTCGGGCTGAAACCGAGCCGGCGGCTGGCTTCCTGCTGAAGCGTCGACGTGGTGAACGGCGGTGCTGGCGACCGCTTCTGTGTCCGGGTCCCGACCTTGGTGACCGCCGGGTGGAGGGCCTCGATGGCGGTCCGATGCCGCTCAGCGGTCGCCTCGTCGCCGATGTCGAGCGGCGCGCCGTCGATGCGCACCAACTGGGCCGCGAAGCGTTCGCCGGCCGCCGTCGAGAGCAACGTCTCGATGGTCCAGAACTCTCGCGCCGAGAACGCATCGATCGCGCGCTCCCGCTCCACGACGAGGCGCACGGCGACGGACTGGACCCGCCCGGCCGACAGCCCGCCGCGGACCTTGCGCGAGAGCAGCGGGCTGAGCGTGTAGCCGACGAGGCGATCGACGATGCGCCGGGTCTGCTGGGCGTCGACGAGATCCATGTCGATCTGGCGCGGATGCGCGAAGGCCTCGCGGATCGCGGATTCGGTGATCTCATTGAACGTGACCCGCAGCGTCTTCTCGGCCGGGACATGGGCAGCTTCGGCGACATGCCAGGCGATCGCCTCGCCCTCGCGATCGAGGTCGGTGGCGAGAAAGACGTGGTCCGAGGTGCGGGCGGCTTTCTCGATGTCGGAGACCTGCCTGCGGCGGTCGTCCGAGATCACGTACTCGGGGGCGAAATCGTGGTCCACATCGACGCCGAACTTGCCCTTGCCCGGGTTTTCAGGCAGGTCGCGGACGTGGCCGTACGAGGCGAGGACCCGGTAATCCGACCCGAGATATCGCTCGATGGTGCGCGCCTTGGCAGGCGATTCGACGATGACGAGGTTCTTGGGCACGGGCGGGAGTGTAGCACCGGGTCCTTCACGGACCCTTTTCGCCGAGCTCGGTCAGACCTCGCGGATGCGGCGCAGGAAGTCCTCGTCGATCTCGAGGTCGGGCTCGGCCTCCGGGGCCGGCGGACGTGCCGGCCGGTCCTCTTCGCCGTCCGAAGTGACCGCCATCGACGGATCTCCAGGCGAGGTAGCGCTCGGCGGGATCTCGACGAAGCGGATGTGCAGATAGGGAAAGAAGAAGATCGAGGCGACGTTGTCGACGAAGACGGGACGCTTGCCGTTCATCTGGCGGAGGTTCGTGCAGCGCAGGCCGACATCGCCCGGTGAGGGGGCTTCATAGAGGTCGGCCAGCAGCGGTTGCTCGTTGTTGAGATGCAGGATGACGTTGCGGATCACCGATCCATGGTCGCCCCGACAACCCTCGGTGTCAGCCCGCCGAAGGTCCCGTCATCGATGGTAGAAGTCGATGACGAGCCGGACCCGCCCGCCCGACACCCAGACGCCGATGCCCACCCGGTCGTAGGCCGGGTTCATCAGGTTCACGTAATGGCCACCGAGCGAGGCCTTCTCGTTCTGGAAGAACAGGTGCGTGCTGAGGACCATCGCCCGCGGCGAGAGCGTCATGCAGCCGAGGTTCTCCGCCCAGCGGTAGCTCGGATAGCCCGCGCGTCGCAGACGGTCGCCAGGGTTACCGCCGATGAAGTGGCTGCAGTCGCCACTGATCGCGATCTTCTTCGCATACGGCCGGCTGACCTTTGAGCTGATCCCGGCGTCAAGGACGAGCGGCGCGACATTGCGGCCGCCCGGGCTGCTGCATGCACCACTGGAGGTGACCCAGCCGCCGGTCCGGGTGCAGTTCATGAGGCCCAGGTAGTAGGTCTCGACGGCACTCCAGTTGCCACCCACCGGTGGGGTCGGCGGGGTCCCACTCCCGGTTCCGCCGGACGACGGCGTGGGCGCGGCCTTGCCCGCGATGACCACCCGACCC
>DASYJV010000092.1:0-8256 GCA_035996105.1 Candidatus Limnocylindrales bacterium
GCTTGATCCTGGTCAGGACCTTCTCGTGGCCGATACCGCGACGCGGGTCGGCGTTGGCGATCTCGACGAGCTCGCGGACGGTGTGCTCCGCATCGCCGGTCACCGACGCCGGGACCCGTTCGGCGATGGCCGCCACCTTGCCGCCGATCACGAGACAGCGGTAGTCGTTCCCGGCGACGTACGTCTCGACCACCACGTCGCCGGCGCGGCTCTGGGCGACGGCGCCCTGGAAGGCCGCCCGGACGGCCTCTTCGGAGCGCAGGTCGAGATGGACGCCGCGACCGTGGTTGCCGTCGAGCGGCTTGACGACGCATGGATAACCGAGCCGGCGGGCTGCCGCGACCGCCGCCTCCTCGGTGTCGACCAGGTCCGCGCGTGGGACCGGCAGCCCGGCCGAGTCGAGGAGCCGGTTCGTCAGGTTCTTGTCGGACGCCACATCGACCCCGATGGCCGAGGTCTGCGAGGTCATCGTCGCCCGGATGCGCTGCTGGTGGACCCCATGACCGAACTGGACGAGCGAGTGGCGGTCAAGTCGGATGTACGGGATGTCGCGGCTCACCGCCTCGTCGATGAGCGCCTGGGTCGACGGCCCGAATGCCTGCCGTTCGGCCAGCCGGATGAGCCGCTCCATCTCGGGGGCGAAGTCGAAGAAGAACGCGGGATCGTCCGGGGCGACGAGGTGGTTGACGAGGGCGACGGCCATCCGGCCGGCCTCGAGCCCGACGGCCTCCTCGCGGTACTCGTAGATGCAGTTGTACTGGCCGGGCCGGCCCGCGGAGCGCGTCTTGCCGTGGCGAACGTCGGTGCCCGCGAGGTTCTGGAATTCGAGAGCGACATGCTCGGCGATGTGGCCCGCCCACGTCCCATCGCGCAGCCGGGTGATGAACCCGCCGCGTCGACCGAGCGAGCAGGCGTGATCCTCGAGGGTCGGGAGGAGGGCGACGAGTGCGTCGCTGAAGTTCGGAAGCAGGTTCGAGGGGTACTGCTCGAGCACGCCGAGATCGACCAGCAGGCGGATGACCGGTTCGCGCGCCCAGTAGTTCGGACCGCGAAGGACACGCGTCTCGAGGACGCGCAGGGTCGGTGCCGGGCCGGCAGTCGGGGTCGGGACGGGGCGGCGCGGCGCCCGTCCTGAGCGCGATGGCGGGATGTCGGCCACGAGATCGGCCACGAGTTCCTCCTCCGCCGGCTGGTGACGGCCGGTCGGCTAGCTGGAAGCGGCCTCGCCGCCAGGGAGTGCGTGCAGGTTCGGGGTCGCCACGCGTTCACGGCGTCGAAGATCGAAGCGATAGCCGGCCGGGAGCGAATGCAGGACCACCCCGCTGATCATCAGCGGCCGATGCCCGTGGACCTCCCAGGCGTCGGTCTCGGACCGGGCGCCGTCGACCACGGTGATCGAGCCGCGCCCGATGACCTCCATGACGTGGTCGGGGCCGACGACACCGGCCGTGTCCTCGTCGACGCCGAGACCGAGGAGGCTCGGGTTCTGGGCGATCAGGCTGAGCAATCGCCCCAGGCGGTTCCGCTGCTGGAAGTGCTGGTCGATGATCACCCCCGGGAGGACGCCCAGCCCGGCCGCGATCTGGGCCATCCGGTGCTTGGGCGTCGCCCCCGACGCACCGAAGGCGATCATGTGGCTCGACATGGCCGAGGCGCCGGCCGAGGTCCCGGCCACGACTGCGCCGTGCTGGAACCGATCGAGGATCGCATCGGCGAGCAGCGTCCCGCCGATGGTCGACGAAAGCCGGAGCTGGTTGCCGCCGGTCAGGAAGACGCCGGTCGCGTCCCGCACCGCCCGGACGGCGGCATCGTCGTTCGCCTGGGGGCGGGTGACCGCGTGGAGCGGACGGACCGTCTTGACCCCGAGCTCTCCGAAGACGGCGCGATACCGCTCGCCGGCCTCGAGGCCCAACGAGGATGCGGTGCTGATGACCGCGATGGTCGCGTCGGAGGCCCCGGCGAGGGCGACGAAGCGGCTCAGGATGACGCGGTCGCGGACCTTGTCCTCGGCCCCGCCGATGATGATGACCGTTCCGTCGGCCACGAGGTCATTCGCCTCCGTGCTGGGTCCCCGAGAGGATAGCGTGTCGGAGCCGCGAGCGACCGTCGGCCACAGGTAGGGCGCGCGGCCGGCGGCCGTCCCGGAGCGCGGGACGAGCGTGCGAGAATGCCCACGCGATGCCCGATCCCGCGCCGCCACCCGGCCTGCAGCCCGTAGCGGGCACTGCCCGCGGTCGCGGGCGGATCCTCGTCGACCTGTCGGATCACGTCGACCGCAGCACGCGGCGGCGTGCCGGCGTCTTCCGGCGAGCGCTCCGCCGCGAGGTCTCCCGACTGCGCGAGCCGCGTCGGATCGCAGCGGTCGTGCTGATCAGCCTGACCTTCGCGGTCGTCCTGGCCGGACTCATAGCCCGCGGCGAGGCGGGGGGCGCGGATGCTCGGGCCTACTGGGCGGGGGTCCGGATCTGGCTCAATGGCGGCGACGCCTATCACCCGACCGGACCCTTCCTGCCATACGTCTATGCCCCGTGGATGCTTCCACTCTTCGCGCCCTGGGCGGTCCTGCCCTGGGATGTCGCCTGGTTCGCCTGGCGGGTCGGGACGATCCTGCTCCTGCTCTGGACGATCCACTGGGCCTACCGACGCCGGCCGCTGACGACCGCGGTCATCGTCGCCGTCCTCGCCTTTCCCTTCGGCGCGAACCTGGACACCGGCAACATCAACCTGCAGCTGACGTTGCTGCTGTGGGCGGCCCAGTTCACCGGTCCTCGACTGGGCGGCCTGCTCTGGGCGCTGGCGACCTGGATGAAATGGGTCCCGGTCGCGTTCTGGCCGATCCTGCCCGGCCGGGCGAAGCGATGGGGCCTACTCTGGCTCCTGGTCTCGGTCGGCCTCAGCCTGCTGACCCTGCCGCTCACCATCATCCAGCTCCAGGCCCTCTTCGGGTTCGGGGCGCGTCCGGTCAGGCTCGACTTCCTGGTCTACCTGTGGGCGGCCGTCCCGTGGCTCTATCGCCGTGCCAGGCCATTCGACTTCCTGTGGCCTGACACCTGGCGCCGCTGGTTGGCCAGACAGCTGGTCCGGGCCCGGCTGGCGCGCGCCTAGGTCGAGGCCACCGCGGGGACCACCATCGGCAGCTCGTGTCGCCGCCGCTCGTCGACCGGCCAGAGGAGGACGGCGCCGATGCCGAGCAGGGCGACCCCCAGCCACAGCGCAGCGCGCGGGCCCGATCCGTCGGCTGTGGGACCGCCGATGACATCCATCAGGGTCCCGCCGATGGCCACCGCCAGGACCCCGGCCGATGCGGTCGCGACATTGGACATGCCCATATACCGGCCGGACGACGCCTTGGGGATGATGTCGGTCATGAGCGCCCAGTCGACCGCGAGGAAGATCCCAGCGGAGACCCCGTAGAGCAGGGCGCCGACATACGCCTGGGGCAGCCCGGGCGCCGTTGCCACCAGCGCCAGCCCGAGTGCGCCGACCGCGCAGCTGGCCCAGATGACCGGCTTCCGGCCGACGCGATCCGAGATCCGGGCCGAGGGCACCACCGAGACCACGGTCCCCAGGGCGACGAGACCGACCAGCGGGATCAAGACCAGCCCGGCATCGTGTTCACCGAGGCCCATCGAGCGAGAGAGGTAGAACGTCGCGAGCTGGACCAGCGTCGCGCCGCCCATCAGGATCGCGAGGCGCGAGGCGACCAGCCACATGAAGCTCCGCTCGCGCAGGATGTCCGTGCCCCACGCCTCGGCGGCGATGGCGCGCCAGGGCCGTCCCTCGCGTGACTTGGCCGGTGGCCCCTCGCGGACGCGGATCACGACCGACAGCATCGTGACGAGCTCGAGGAGTCCGATCGCGATCAGCCCGAGGGCGTAGTCATGCGTCGCGGTCGCCAGCGCACCGATGACGAAGCCCGCGACATTGCCGAGGACCTGCATGAGCCCGACGAGCGCGCTGGCGGTGCCGACCTGCGCGGCGGGGACGAGATCGGGGACGTACCCCTGGAACGGGCCCTGGGCGAAATTCGAGCTGAATTGGAGCAGCGCGATGAACGCCGCGATCGCGACCAGCGTGTTGCTCGACGCGATCCCGATGAGGAAGACCAGGTCGAGGACCGAGCCGATGAGGATGTACGGCTTGCGTCGACCCCAGCGCGACATGGTGTAGTCCGAGATGGAGCCGATGGTCGGCTGGACGAGGACCGCGATGACAGCGCCGCTGATCGAGACCAGGAAGAGCGCCCGCCCGGCGTCGCCCTTGTCGACCAGGCCGGTGAACTCGAGCCGGCCGACGAGGATCGTGTTGAGCCCGGCAAAGATCGACGAGAGCCCAAGCCAGTAGAGCGAGATCCGGATCAGCTCGCGGCCCGGGAGTGGGGCGGTGGGACGGCCGCTCGCCTCGTCGAGTTCAGGTGTCCCTTCGGCCCAGGCGGCCATCCGCGGGCTCCTTCGTGACGGCGGTTACCCAGCGGCATCGTACTCCTGCTGGCAAGGCGTCCCGTGACCGTCGAGGGTGACCGTCCGGCCCACCCGGATGAGCTGGCGATCGGTGGCGCCCGGGGCGACGAAACGGAACAATGAGCGATCGAGCGAATAGATCCCGGTCGAGACCACGCCGATCGACCCGAGACGAAACGCGAACACCGGGTTCTCCGTGTTGCCGGCGTAGTGCGCGGCGGTGCCGTCGCTGGCGAGGACGGCAAGGTTGGCCTGGCCGCCGAACCGGGCATGAAGCGCCGGGAGCACCTGCGACGGCGGCCGTCCGGGTTGCCAGCCGTCCTCGAGCCAGCGTGCGCCGACCTCCGTGTCGGCTCGACCGTGGATCCGGCCCTGCGCCCGGTAGGCGGCCCGTAGCGACCGATAGTCGCGCAGATCGCCGTTGTGACTGAACGCGAAGCGGCCGGCCGGGTCGAGGAACGGCTGGGTGTCGGCCAGCGTCAGCGTGGAGAGCCGGGACGGGCGCCGGAGGTGGACCAGGGCGGCCGTCGTCTCGATGGCCCCGACCGCCTCGCGCCCGGGGTCATCACGAAAGGCGCGGATGTCGCGGTATGAATCCAGGCCGCCATCGGGCGTGCGCCAGGCCGCTCCCCAGCCGAAGCCGGCCAGTCCGAACCGCTCAAGGCGCTCCGCGAGCGCCCACAGCTCGTCGAGCCGGAACGGTTCCGCAGCCCGGGCGATGAAGTGCTCGCACATCGAGGCGATGATACGGCGTGTCAGCTGCCCGTCCGAGCGGGATGCGCACCCTGGCACGTCGGGCACCAGTACGTGGTCCGTGGGAGTTCGGTGCCCTGGCGAGCGCTCGCGATCGGCGTCCCGCAACGGCGACAGGGCCGGCCGGTGCGGCCATAGACGTTGAGATGGCCCGGCGCCGCGCGATCGCCACTGGTCGTGACCCGCACCGGCCCAGCCGTGGCGCCGGCATTGAGGCGCAGCAGTCGCCGGGCTGTCTGGACGAGGCGTCCCAGCGTGTCGTCGTCGACCTCGGCGACCGTCACGAACGGGGAGACGCGCTCGACCCACAGGACCTCGTTCTTGTAGATGTTGCCGATCCCGGCCATCGCCCGCTGGTCGAGCAGCGCCTCGGCGATCGACATCCGGGCGCGTGACGGATCACGCGATCGCCGGAAGGCCTCGTCCGCATCGAAGTCTGGGGCGAGCAGGTCGGGACCCAGCTGCCCGAGCGACGGATGGAGGGCCTCCGTGCGCTGCTCGAGGAGCTCGACGACGGGAGCGTCGAAACAGACGGCGACCGCGCCCGGGACCTCGATCACGAGTCGAGCGCGGGCGGGCGGCCGGCGCCAGCGCTCGCCCGGCCGATAGCGATGCCACGACCCGTTCATCCGCAGGTGCGTCCGCAGCTCCAGACCGTTGTCGAACCGGATGAGGAGGTTCTTCCCGAGTGACTCGACCGCGGTGATCTCGTGGCCGACGATCCGCCAGACCTGCGGCACCGCCCCCGGCCCGCCGGTCCGTGCCGCGGTGACGGTCCGCCCGACAAGATGCGGCCGGAGACCGGCGGCGGTCCGGTAGAGCGTGTCGCCTTCGGGCATTCAGGCCCCGACCCGGATCGGTCGGAGGGCGAGCCCTCGATAGCCGGCGACGAAGCCCGCGTCGAGCAGGACCTGGCGGAACCGCGAGACCGCCACGTCCTCGCCATCGACCTTCCGGATCACGAGCTCCCGGACCCGACCACCGTCGAGCAGGCCGTGGAAGGCGCGGGCTGCGAGGACAGCCACCGCCGGGTCGTCGGCGGCCGGCAGGGTCTGGATCGTCGCTCCACCGCGCTCGAGATAGAGCGTCGCGATCCCGTCGACCAGGACGACATAGGCCCCCGCCGCGCGCTGGAGCGGCCGGCGGTCCGTCTCGCCACGCCTCGGCCAGGGCAGCGCGGCGCCGTACGCGTTGGCCGGGTCGGCGGCGGCAAGGAGATGGACGGCGCCGGTCTCCATCGGCTCGGCGGGTTCACGGACGGCGCGCAGCCGGTCGAGAGCCCCCGCCAGGGCGAATTGCGCGGCGCCGAGACCGTCCACGAAGTATCCCCGACGGATCCGTCCGGCATCCTCCATCGCCCGAAGGACCGGGTACACCGCCGCGAAACCGCCGTCGACCCCCTCGGTCGCGACGGCCTCCCGGGTCAGGACGCCGTGGCGTTCCAGCAGCGCCAGGCTCTGGGCATGGAATCGCTCCGTCGGCCTGGCCGGGCTGATCTCGGGCGCCACCAACGACCAGCGACCCGCGGCCTCCGGCGGACCAAGCGACGTCGATCGTCCGCGTCCGCCGGCTCGACGGGCGCCGCTCGGGGTGCGCTTCCAGCGCAGGGCTCGAAGTGGAGCGAACGTGTCGTTCGTGATCTCGCCCGCCCAGACGAGATCCCACAGCGCATCGAGCACCTCGCGGTCGGACTTGCCGCGTGCCGACGCGAAGAGCTCGCGATAGAACGACGCGCCGCGCGCGGCGAGGTGCTCGCGGATGGCGACGTGCCGCGGCTCGGCGGGCGACTCGACCCCGTCGGGCGTCCCGGTCGGGCGCAGGATCTCCCGGCCGGGGCGGACCAGCGCGATCCGGCCGTCGTCACGGCCCAGGCTCCCGCGCCCCACCCAGGCCACCTCACCGAGGGCGCCGAGCTCGTCGAGCAGCCGCGGTTGGTAGCCAGGGATCCGTGCGGGCAGGACGTCGCGCTCCAGCACCGAGGCCGGGATCGGCAAGCCCGCCAGCTGGTCGACCACCTCGGCGAGCCGTTCGAGCGCGGCGGTCCCGCGCAGCTGCGGACGGGTCGCGCCGACTGCCGTGACACCCTGCCATTCCGGGAGGAAGCGGCCCAGCGCGGCCGGATCGACAGGCTCGACCTCGCGCCGGAGCCGGGCGAGCGAGCGCCGCCGGAGCAACCGAAGGACCTCCGGGTCGCACCATTCGCGCTCGGCGCCACCCGGCCGGAACTCGCCGCGCAACAGTGAACCGGCGGCCAGCAGCCGCTCGAGCCCGTCCCCGACGACACCGACCGGAAGCCCCCAGCGACGAGCCGGATCCGGCGTAAGGAACGGGCCGTGGGTCCGGGCCCAGCGCGAGAGGAGGCCGTCGAGCGCGCCGACGGCCGGGCCGAGAAAGGCGGCCGGGATCCCGACCGGAGGCGTGATGCCAACGCCATCGCGGTACCGTGCGACGTCCTCGATGGCGACCCAGCGCTCCTCGCCCGCGATCCGCGTCCGGATGGCCCGGCGGGTCGTGGCCAGCTCGTCGAGCCACGGGTCGGCGACGGCGGCGCCGCCCTCGGTGCGGGCCGCGACCTCCTCGGCCGACAGGTCGCCGAGCCGGCGGAGCAGGTCATGGACGCCGTCCAGGGTCGTCGCGCGCCGATCGTCGGTCAGGGCCTGGAGACTGAGCTCCAGATCCGCCAGCGCATCGGGGTCAAGGAGCTCGCGCAGCTCCTCCTGGCCGAGCAGCTCGCGGAGGAGGTCGCGATCGAGTGTCAGCGCCCCCGCCCGGCGCTCGGCGAGCGGGGTGTCGCCGTCGTACATGTACGCCGCGACGTAGTCGAACATGAGGCTGCTCGCAAAGGGCGACGCGCGTGGGGTCTCGACCCCATGGACGGCGATCTCACGACTCGCCACGCCGGCGAGGATCTCGCGCAGCGCGGGCAGGTCGAAGACATCCGACAGGCACTCGCGATAGGTCTCGACGAGGATCGGGAACGAGCCGTAACGCGACGCCACGGCCAGCAGATCGGCCGCCCGTTGGCGTTGCTGCCAGAGCGGCG
>DASYJV010000093.1:0-6417 GCA_035996105.1 Candidatus Limnocylindrales bacterium
ACGCTGCCCTTGCCGTTGGTGCCGGCGATCAGCGCACCGCGCACCGCGCGTTCCGGATGATCGAGCTCACGCAGCAATGCGCGCGTGCGGCCGAGCCCAAGCCTGACCCCGAAACGACCGCGCTCGCTGAGCGCCCGGAGCGCGTCGCCATAGCTGAGATCGACCGTCGCGTCGGTCACTCGCGGGACAGCTCGTCCTCGTAGAAGACGCACTGGTTGAAGCGGGGCGTGAGACAGACGTCGTTGACGTAGCCCTGCTCCATGTGGACACCGCCGCGGAGCTGGCAGCGCGACGTGTTCGTGTCCTGGCGGATGAGCGCCTTCAGGAGATGCGGCGCCTGGATCGGGATCGCTCCGCGACTGCCGGTCATGTAGAAATGCGGGCAGACATTGCGACGCAGGTTCGGCAGACCGAAGCCCGGCCTGAGCATCGCCGGCATCGCGGGAAGGCCGCGGTTGCCGACCGTCCCCGGAGCGCCGGGCGCCGAGACGGGCGACGGCGAGACGCGGGCGATCGGCCCCACTCCGAATTCCGGACGCCCGGTCGAACCGGACGGCTTCCGTCCGGCCCGCGGATCGCGAGCCTGCACTCCCATCCTCGTGTTCTGGGGCGCCCGCGACGAGCATCGTCACGCGCGCAACCGTGCCAGAGTACAACGCACCACCCCGGCGAGTACAACCGCCCGAAAGCCGTTCGCCGACCGTCCCTGAGCCCCCGTGCGACAATCGCGAGGATGTCGACCCGGCGCGACCCTCGCCAGACACACGTCCGGCCCCGTCCCCCGTCCACCGGTCGGCCCGCCCCCGTCAAGGCCAAACCCCGCTCGCCGGCACCGAGCCGGATCGCCGCGCACCGGCCGGTGCAGCGCAGCCGAGGCATGCCGCTGCCCTTCCGCATCGGCCTGGTCGTCGCCGTGCTGGCCCTGGGCGCCGGCGTCCTGTTCGTCGGACTGCGCGGCGCCGGCGCCCTCGTCGGCGGGATCGGTTCGACGATCGGTGGCTTCATCGGCGGGGTCACCTCGACCCCCGCTCCGTCGGTCTCGGTCGGCACGATCACCGGGGCGCCGTCCCTCGCCCAGCCTTCGGAGCCGTACACGGCCGAGTCGAACGTGGACCTCGTGGCCACCGTCCCGAGCGGTCTGGCCGGCGATACGACGCACCGCATCCGCGTCTACCTCGCGCTCCCGGGCCAGGCTCCCGCGCCGATCCAGGAGGTCGCCCTGGCGCCCGACCCGAAGACGGTCATCCCGGTCAAGCTGGAGACCGGGATCAACGACTTCAGCGTGACGATCATCGGAGCCGCAGGCGAGTCCGAACATTCCGCCGTGGTGCGCTACGTCTTCGACAACGTGCCCCCGAAGATCACGATCACGACGCCCAAGAACGGTGCGACCGTCAACGGCAAGGCGGTCGATATCAAGGGCAAGACCCAGGCACGGACCACGCTGCTGGCAAGGAACGACGGCAACGGCTCGTCGTTCGGGGCGACGGCCGAATCGGATGGCACGTTCGCCCTGAGCGTCTCGATCGACGTCGGATCGAACGTGATCGCGATCACCGGCACCGACCCCGCCGGAAACGTGACCTCCACGACACTCACCGTGACCCGCGGCCCGGGCAAGCTCACCGCGGCCCTGGCCACGTCGACCCGCCAGATCAAGCGGTCGAGGCTGCCCGAGCCGATCACGCTGTCGGTGACCGTCACCGACCCTGACGGCCAGCCGCTCGCCGGTGCCGACGTGACCTTCACGCTCTCCATCCCGGGCATCCCGGTGATCACGACCAGCGTGAAGACGGGCCCCGACGGCAAGGCTTCCTTCCCGACATCGATCCCCAAGGGGGCCACGGTCGCGCCCGGGAGCGCCGCGGTCTATGTGACGACCACTGCCTTCGGCAGCACCACCGACTCCGTCTCGCTCTCCGTCGTCCAGTAGGGCGCCGAGTCGACAAGGGCGCGCTTCGCAGCTACCATCGGGCGATGCCGATGTGGCGTTGTCCGCATTGCGGGACACCCCAGGCCGAGACGGCCCGGTGTTGGGTCTGCCACCGATCCAGCACCGCCTGCGCCACCTGTCAGCACTTCCGCAGCTCCGTCGCTGCCCAGCTCGGCTACTGCGGGCTCGACCGTGAGCGACGACCACTGCGGGGCGACGAGATCCGAGGCTGTTGGGAGGCAGCGGCCACACCCGCCGAGATGGCGGTTGGCGTCCCAGTCGCGCCGACCCGGGCGTTCCTCGATGCGGAGGGATATCGAACCAACGTGCGAACCCTCGAATTCGTCGAGGTCGAGACGCGGCCGCTCACACGCCGATCGCCGGGGAACCGGGCGTCGCGCCGATCGCGAACCCCGGTCGAGGCGGAGGCGGCCGGCGCGTCCGGACCGACGGCATCGAACGACGATCAGGCCACCGAGACGCCTCGCCCGATCGTTCAGCCCGAGCCGGGCTGGAGCCTCTGGAGCGACCTCGAATCCTGACGGATCGCCGGCGCGGCAGCCGGCCCGGCCGATGCCCGCCTACAGCCCCGCCGGCCGTGTCCCCAGCGTCACCTGGAGGGTGAGGGTCTTGCCGGCGCGCAGCACCTGGACGTTGACGGTGGCACCCGGCGAGAACTGGGCGAGTGTCGCGTCCAGCGGATGCTCCTCATCGATCACCTTGCCGTCGATGCTCTGGATGATGTCGCCGTCCTTGATCCCGCCGACATCGGCGGGCTTGCCGGATTCGACGCCCGAGACCGGCTGGCCGTTGGCATCGAAGCCGCCGACCAGCGCACCGACCATGACCGGCAACTTCTTGTCGACCGAGAGCTGACGGGTGATCGAGACGAAATGGATCCCCATGTAGGGCCGGCTGAGTGGCTTGCCGGCCACGGCCTGGGCCATGATCGGCCGGGCGATGTCGATCGGGATGGCGAAGCCGATCCCGTTGCTGTTCGAGGCGATCGCCGTGTTGATGCCGATGACGTTGCCGTTCGCATCGAGCAGCGGGCCGCCCGAGTTGCCCGGGTTGATCGCGGCGTCGGTCTGGATGAGGTTGGTCAATGACTGATTGCTGTCGGTCGTGATCGAGCGACCTTTGGCCGAGACGATCCCGCTGGTGACGGAGTTCGAATAGGTGCCCAGCGGACTGCCGATGGCGACCACGAGCTCGCCCACCTTGAGCGCGTCCGATTCGCCGATCGCGGCGCTCGGCAGTCCGGTCGCCTCGACCTTGACGATGGCGAGGTCCGTGAGCGTGTCGATCCCGTAGACGGTGCCCGACAGGACGCGGCCGTCCTTGAGCTCGACATCGAACTTCGTCCCGCCTTCGACGACGTGGTGATTGGTCAGGATCCAGCCATTGCTGTCGAAGATGACGCCGGAGCCGACGCCCGTCGCGGGGATCACGCCGGTATTGCCCGACGCGGCGGCACCCGTGACCGTGATCCGGACCACCGCCGGGCTGACCTTCGCCGCGACGGCGATCGTCGCGGACGATTCGTCGATGGTGACCGGCTGCAGGGCGCCGGCATTCGTCGCCTGCGGGTTCGTCGATGGCACCACGCCTGCCGGTCGGTCGAGCGCCCCGGTCGCGCTGAGTGCGAGGACCGTGCCTCCCGAGGCCAGGACTGCGGACAGGAGGGCCGCGCCGAGGAGGGTCCCGCCGCCAGCGAGCCGTGTCGTCGTTCTCGTCCCGGCGGGCGCCGTGGCCACCGGCGCCGGCGCAGGCTCGTACCAGCGCTCGGGGGTGACCGGTGGCGCATCGTCCCAGGATCGACCCCATTCGGAGCGCGGCTCCGCTGCAGGCGTGTAGCGGTCGGATGGCGCAAGGCTCGGGTCGACAGGTTCCGTGCCCGGTGCTCCCGGGCTCCAGCCCTCGGTCGGCGTGGGATACGACTGGTACGACTCGGCCCAGGTCCCGGGCTGCGCGACCGGCTCGCCGGGTGTCGCCGCGACCGGTTCGGTCCCGGCCGTCGGCGCGACGGGTTCGGTCCCGGGTGGCGGATCGACAGCGGGGTCGGTCGGCGCGGTCGGATGCCGCTGGGTCAGGTCGCCGGGGTCGGCGCCATCGGGTCGGGGTTCGTCATGCATCGTGGTTTGGGGCTTCCTTGGATGCGTCGGCCGGTGAGCGGCCGGATCTGTGAGGGGGTGAGGTTCTAGGGTGCGGGTTCAGGGTTGACCTGCGGCCGCTCGGACGGTGAAGTTTCCTGCACGTTTACCGACGCTTCACGGGGCGTGCTGACGACACCGGCCCGTTCTCGTGCTTCGGCGTCGGCCACGGAGGCGACAGCGGCTCGCTGCGCGGCCGGCGTTCCCTCGACCAGCCGCGGGTCGCGCGGCAGCGTGACGACGAACCGCGTGCCCCGACCGACGCGGCTCTCGACCTCGACGGATCCGCCGTGCATGTCCACGATCGAACGGACGATCGCCAGCCCGAGACCGCTGCCGCTCCCCCTCGCCTCGTTCGCCCGGGATCCCCGGAAGAAACGGTCGAAGATGAGCGGGAGCTCGGCCGCATCGATGCCCACACCGGTGTCGACCACCTCGATCCGCGCGCCGTCCGTCGTCCCCGCGACATCCACCGAGACCGAGCCGCCACGCGGCGTGAATTTCACCGCGTTGGCCACCAGGTTCGCCACGACCTGGCCGATGCGCTGCGGATCGTGCCGGATCCGGACCGGGGCAGCGGGAAGGTGGAGCGACAGCTCGATGCCTCGGCGACGGGCAGCGGGCGCGCTCTGTTCGACCGCCGATTCGACCGCCGCGCGGAGGTCCTCGGGCCGCAGGTCGAGCAGGACCAGCCCGGAGTCGAGCTTCGAAAGCTCGAGCAGGTTCTGGGCCAGCCAGTCGAGCCGCTCGATCTGCTGGCCGCTCGATTCGAGGAACTCGGCGCGTGCCTCGGGGTCGTCGGCGGCGCCTTCGGTCAGCAGCTCGTTGAACGTCCGCAACGCGGCGAGGGGCGTGCGCAGCTCATGCGAGACGTCGGCCAGGAAGTCACGGCTCCGGTCGCGGTCGCGACGGATGATCTCGACGCTCTCCTGAAGCCGGTCGGCCATGGCGTTGAACTGGACGGCGAGCTCGGCGAGCTCCGACGAGCCGGCCCGCACCTCGGCCGCTGGCACGCGCCGGGTCAGGTCGCCCTCGGCCAGACCACGGGCCGCCTCGGTCAGTCGGCGGAGCGGGAAGGTGAAGCGTCGGGCGAGACCGGCCGAGACGAGGACGCTCAGCCCGAGCGCGAACATCGCGACAGCGGCGAGCAGCCCGGTGACGTTGGCCAACGCCGCCGCCCGGAACGTGTACGGGTTGGACAGCTGCACTCGGACGGCGTACGGCGTGAAGACGCCGCCGCTCCCGTAGTCCTTGGTCACCGAGACGTTCTTCTCCTGGGTCTGGCCGACCTCCGGCGATGCCTCGAGGTTGACCTGGATCGGCGCGCCGAGCGCCGGCATGAACGTCCGGCCCTCGCCACCCGGGACGAAGCGCCCGAACGTGATCTGGACATCGGCCTGCCCCAGCCGGTCGGCGATGAAGCGCTGCAGGGTGTGGTCGGACATCGCCACGAGGATCCTCGGGTTGACCGTGTTGGCCGGGCTCACGACGGGCCCCCCGCCCGCGTTCCCTTCAGCGACCGCCTCGACCGAGCTCGCCACCGACTTCGAGCGCTGGACGAGGTCCGCCTCCTGCTGGCTCGTGAAGTAGTCGTCCAGCCGGTTGATCACGAGGACCGTGACGAGGATCAGGGTGAGGGCGACGACGCCGAGGAACGCCCCGGTCAGCCGGCCCTGGAAGGTGCGCGGGAAGAGCCGGCGCAGTCGAAGCGGATTGCGGGCCCTGCGATCCGCCTTCGGCTCAGCGCTCGGCGAACGCGTACCCGACACCTCGCACCGTCAGGACGAACGCCGGCGCCGCCGGGTCGTCCTCGATCTTGTCGCGCAGATGGCTGACGTGGACGTTGATGGTCTTCTCGTCCTGGTCGAGGGCCTCGTAGTCGCGCAGCAGCTCCAGCAGCTCGGAGCGCGTGTAGACCCGGCCCGGACGCGAGGCCAGGTGACGCAGGATCTCGAACTCCGTCGGCGTGAGGCTGACCCGGCGGGCGCCCCGCTGGACCCGCCGACGCTCGAGGTCGATCAGCAGGTCGCCATGGCGGATGACTCGACCGCCCACCGCGTCCGAGAGGTCGCCGTAGGAGCGGCGCAGGAGTGCCTTGATCCGGCTCATCAGCTCGCGCAGGCCGAACGGCTTGGTCAGGTAGTCGTCGGCGCCGAGCTCGAGGCCGATGACCTTGTCGACCTCATCGTCGCGCGCGGTCAGGACGAGGACCGGCGCCTTCGAGCCGGTCGCGCGGAGGCGGCGCAGGACCTCGAACCCGTCGATCCCAGGCAGTCGGACGTCGAGGACGACGAGGTCGGGGGCCTGCGTCGTCGCGAACTCGAGGCCTTC
>DASYJV010000094.1:0-6866 GCA_035996105.1 Candidatus Limnocylindrales bacterium
ATGGTGACCGCGACGCCACGGTCGGTGCTCCACTGCTGGCCGACCGTCGCGGTCGGTCCGAAGCTGAGCCCGATCGCCCGGTTGGAGCCACCCGTCGGCAGGAAGCGCTGGACCGACCGCGAGATATCGATCAGGCCTGCCTGGACGCCGTCCCAAGCCCCCGCGAGGGGCGCCGATGCAGCCGTCTGGGTGAGCAGGAACGCGGCGGCGACAGCGGCGGCGATGAATGCCGTGCCGCCGCGAAGGTAGACGGCGGAGATGGACGCCGGGTCACCGATCCGCCGGCGGACCCACTCGGTCTGCTCATCGAAGACGTGCGCGCGGATGAGCAGGAAGAGCGACGCCAGGCTGAACAGCACGAGGACAGGCAGCTCGTCGTTGGAGGTCAACGACATGTCGACGACCAGGATCACCCCGACGACCACGACCCCGCTGAGCGGTCGCCGATGCCCGAAGACGGCATACGACGCGAACATCGAGGTCGCCCAGACGAGGAGGCCGAAGCTCAGCATGTAATGCAGGAACTGCGGGGTGGTCGAGAGATCGAGGAGGGCGAGATCGATGTAGGCGCTGACCACCGAGCCCGCCGTCGCCTCGTACAGGTCGTGGAGCGATGCCCCATGCGGGAAGGCGACCGTAGCGGTCAGCAGCGGCACGATGAGCGCAGCGAAGACCGAGCCCATGAGGAACGTGAGCCACCGACCCCAGCCCACCTTGGGCCCGATGAAGCCGACCAGCACGCCACCGATGGCGCTGACGAAGAGGTGGTCGAGGTAGTTGGCACGGCCGAACACCCAGCGACCGTCGCGGATGGCCCAGGCCATCGTCAGGCAGATGACCAGGACGCACAGGAGCGTCAGCCAGCCTTCGGCCGGGGCGAGGGGGATGCGCCGTCTCACCGAGCGAGGACCTCGCCCAGCGGGCGCCCCGGCGTGACGACGTAGGAGCGCAGCTCGTATTCGGCGAGGGCGTGCCGAAGGGCACGGGCACGCTTGGCCACCAGCTCATCGGCCTCCGGGTCGATCGTCACCTCCCGCCCGTCGGCCGCCGCACGTTCGGCCGCATCGACCTTCTCGAACGCCGCCGCATCGAGGGTCACGACGACGCACGAGACGCCCCGCGTCCGAAGGGCCGCCAGGGGACGGACCCAGGCGGGGTCGAGCGAGGCGGTGATGATCACCGCCGTCATGCCGCGCCGGAGGCGGCCGACCGTGGTGATCAGGGTCTCGACGAGGGGGGTGCTCCCGTCGGCCTCGACGGCGGCGAGGAGCTGCATGATCTTGAGGTGCTGCCGCCCACCACGGTCAGGTGGCAGGAACGCGGTCCGGGCGACGTTCACGGTCAGCCCCACGGCGCGGTTCTCCTGGAGTGCCCGGTCGGCGATCGAGGCGGCCGCGCGGACCGCGACCTCGACCGTGGAGTCGTCGCCGCGGCCGGCCTGGATCCCGCGCTGGAGGTCGAGCACGATCCACGCGTCGGCGGTCTGCTCGAGGTCGAATTCCTTGACCTGGATCTCCCCATGCCGGGCGGTCGTCTTCCAGTGGATCCGGTTCATCGCGTCACCCGGCGCATACGGCCGCACCGAGGTCGCCATCGGGGTCGTCTGAAGGGTCCGGACCGGTGAGGCATGACTGCCCTCGAGGGCCGCGGCGGGGAGGCGCCAGCGCGGGAGCGGCTCGATCCTCGGATAGACCACCACGGAGATCCCCTGGCCCACCGTGGCCGACGCCTCGAAGAACCCGAACGGATCCCCGGTCCGGATGTGGAGCGGCTCGATCCGGAAGTGCCCCCGGCGCGACAGCGGAGCCCGGATGAGCCACGACCGCTCACTCCGGCCACCGAGCGTGATGGCCCTCCCGGGCAGACCGCCGGGCATCGTCGTCGGGTTATGGATCTCCAGCCACAGCTTCGGGATCCGGCTGCCGTTGCGCAGGGTGTAGGTCACCCGCATGCGGTCGCCGACGTGGCCGTGGAGCTGGCTGACCGCGTAGCCCGCCTCCAGGTCGGTGAGGCCGAGCCGCACCAGCACGTAGGAGCCCCCGATCACCAGGATGGCGAGATAGAGCAGGTAGAAGAGGAAGGGCAGCGCGGTCGAGAACGCGGCCACCACGAGGACGACGGCGACGATGAGCAGCTCGAGCTTGCGGAGCACCTGCCGTACGCCTCGCTTCGTCGCCAGCCGGGTCCGCTAGGCGCTCGTCGCCGTCGACGTCCCGCGCCCGACCGGGCGCAGCTCGGAGGGTCCCCCGCCGGTGGGGCGGATGCCATCGATGGCGGTGGACTCGAGCAGCTCGCGGACGACCTGGCCCGCCTGGACGTCGTGGATCGATGAGCTCGTCTTGATGATCAGGCGATGGGCCAGGGCTGGCTCGGCGAGCGCCTTGACGTCGTCCGGGATGACGTAGTCGCGACCGAGCAGGCCGGCCAGCGCCTGGCCCGCGCGATAGAGCGCGATCGAGCCGCGCGGAGAGGCGCCGAGGTAGATGTCGGGATGGTTACGGGTGCCATTGACCAGACGAACGATGTAGTCCGAGACGGTCGAGTCGACGTAGATCTCGCGGACCGCGGCCTGCATCTCGCGCAGGTCGTCGACGCTCAGGACCTCTTCGAGCGCCTCCAGCGGATGGGTCCGCTTCTGCTCGTCGAGGATCACGATCTCCTCGATCGGTTGGGGGTAGCCGAGGCGAAGACGGAGCATGAACCGGTCGAGCTGGGCCTCGGGCAGCGCGAAGGTGCCTTCGTACTCGATCGGGTTCTGGGTGGCGATCACCAGGAACGGGTCGGGCATCATGTAGGTCGTCCCGTCGATCGTCGCCTGCCGCTCCTCCATGCACTCGAGCAGCGCCGACTGGGTCTTCGGCGTCGCCCGGTTGATCTCGTCGGCCAGGACGACCTGGCTGAAGATCGGACCCGGTCGGAACTCGAACTCCTGGGTCTTCTGGTTGTAGATCGAGAGGCCCGAGACATCCGAGGGCAGCAGGTCAGGCGTGAACTGGATACGCCGGAACGAACCCCCGAGGCTGCGCGCGATCGCCTTGGCGAGCACGGTCTTGCCCGTGCCGGGCACGTCCTCGATCAGCAGATGGCCGCGACACAGCAACGCGACCAGGGCCAGGCGGACCTCATGGTGCTTGCCGACGATGACGCGTTCGACATTGGCGAGGACCTTGTCCCCGGTTTCCTGGATCTTGGTCATCGGCCTCTCTCACAGGCTCTGGCGCCGCGTTGGGCGCCGGGGTCGGGATGGGGTCGCAACGGGTGGCGGTCCGTTCTGCGCGGTACAGGTGACAGATAGTACGCCCGGTTCGCGAGGACGGTTCCCGACGCAGGCTCCCTTCATCATGTATGGCGTCGCGAATCGCCAAAAGGTTCCGAAATCGTCAGCCGCGGATGAGCGTCAGGGCACCGACCCAGATGGTCATCAGGCAGCCGACCGCGCCCATCACGGTGAGGAACAGCTCGCCGCCGATCCAGGACGCCAGGGCGACACCACCGAAGAGCGCGGCGAGGACCAGCGCCACGATCGCCAGACCGATCCGTTCGACGATCGGGCGCGGCTTGCGCCTCTCGGCCGGCTCATGCGACTCGGTCACGGCGCCGTCCGGAGATAGAGCGCCATCAGATCGCCAGCCATCGGGGCGGCCACCTCGCCGCCGCGGCCGGCCTGCTCGACCAGGACGGCGATGACGACCTTCGGTGCATCGGCCGGGGCGAAGCCGATGAACCACGAATGCGGCTCACCGGTCCCGCCGAGCTGGGCCGTGCCGGATTTGCCCGCGGTCAGGACACCGGGCACCTTGGCACCGGTCGTGTACTGGCGACCCAGGGGCCCTTCCACCGCCTGGACCATCGCCGCCTTGATGGCCTGCGCGTTCGTGGCCGAGATGACCCGGCCCATCGACCGGGGGCCGATCGTCCGCGTCCCGCCACGCCCCGTCATCGAGGTCACGAGGCGAGGCGCCACGAGGTCGCCATCGTTGGCGATCGTCGAGGCGACCAGCGCCATCTGGAGCGGCGTGACGACGGTCTCAGCCTGGCCGTAGGCGGCATTCGCCAGTTCGACGTCGTCCTTGAACCCACCGGGCTGCGGACCACCGCCGCCGGTCACCTGTGACATCGCGGTCGGCAGGTCGAATGGCAGGGCCGACCCAAAGCCCATCCGCTTGGCGTAGTCGACCAGGGCGAGCCCGCCGGTCTGCAGGCCCGTCAGCGCGTAGTAGATGTTGCAGGAGACCTCGGTCGCCCCGATGAGATCGAGCGGCGTGGAACCGGTCGCGGGATGATGCCCATCCCGGACGCGGAAGCCGCCCACCAGGAGGCCGTTCTTCTCGGCCGCTGGCTGCTGCTTGAACGTGGTCGCCGGCGTGATCGCACCGGAGTCCAGACCGGCTCCCGCGGTCACGATCTTGAACACGGAACCAGGCACGTAGCGCCCGAGCGTCGCCCTCGGCAGCAGCGGCTGGGACGGGTCCGCCTGGAGCGCCTGGAACGCGGCTTGGGCGGTGCTCGGGTCCGCGATGGCCGATGCGTCGTAAGTCGGTGTCGACGCGAGGGCGAGCACCTCGCCCGTTCGGGGATCGAGCATCACGACCGCGCCCCGATGGTTCCCGAGCGCCGTCACGGCCGCTCGCTGGAGCTCCCACGAGATCGACAGGCCAAGCGTCTTGGGGTCGTACCGGTTGGCGCCGAACTTGGCGAAGGCGTCACTGAGCGGGTCTCCCGCCAGGCCGGACAAGGCTGCGTCGTAGGTCCGTTCGAGACCGGCCCGGCCGTAGAGATTCGAGGCGTAGCCGATCACCTGGCTGATGGCCGGGCCCGCGTACACCCGATACGACTCGCCGTTGGCGTCGGTCTTGTTGCTCGCGAGGACCTTGCCCGCGCGGTCCTTGATCAATCCGCGCGGCACGGTCCGGGCAGCGGCGATGACGGCCGCATCGGTCGGTGATCGGACCAGGCCGGGTGCCTGGACGACGCCCCAGTAGCCGGCCGCGCCCGCCAGGATCCCGAACGCCATCGACAGGACGATCGCCACGTGGATGGTGGTCCGACCTAGCGACAAGCGGGACGCGCCGGGTCCCAGCATCACGACACCGACCTGCGACCCAGGCGGCGCCAGCGAGACCCGACCCGGGGCGGCGGAGGAGGCTCGACGCCCTTGTCGGAGAGGGCCAGCAGGAGACCCACGACGAGTGCGTTGGCGAGCAGCGACGAGCCGCCGTAGCTGATGAACGGCAGCGTGACCCCCGTCAGCGGCAGGACCTTGAGGTCACCCGCCGCGATGATGAACGCCTGGATCCCGATGACGAGCGCGAGCCCGACCGCGAGCAGCGAACGGAAGTCATCCGCGGCCGCCGCCCCGATCCGCATGCCGCGTTCGACGACGACCAGGAAGAGACCCAGGATCGCCACCACGCCGACGATCCCGAGCTCCTCGCCGAGCGCCGCCAGCGGGAAGTCGGTGTGGACCTCCGGGATCGGAGGATGGCCGCCGACCAGCGGCAGACCCGCGCCGAGCCCGACGCCGAGGAGCCCGCCGCGAGCGAAGGCATGGAGCGCCTGGACGATCTGGTAACCCGCCCCGAGCGGGTCGGCGAACGGATCGAACCAGACATCGACCCGGGTCCGGACGTGATCGATGAGCATCGCCATCAGGGCGCTCCCCAGCAGGAACAGCACGAACCCGATGATCACCAGGCTGAGCCGAGCCGTCGCGACGTAGACGAGCGCGAGGAAGACCCCGAAGAACAGGAGCGCCGCCCCGAGGTCCCGCTGCACGACGACGATGCCGAGGGCGATCGCCCACATGGCCACCATCGGCGCCAGGTAGGGCAGCGGCGGCAGCCGCAACGGACCGACCCTGGTGTCCTGCTCGACGAGGAGTGTCCGGTTCTCCGAGAGGTAGCCGGCGAGAAAGACGACGAGGATGACCTTGAGCAGCTCCGTGGGTTGACCGCTGAACGGCCCGAGCTGGAGGGTCAGCCGCTGGCCGTTGATCTCGGTCCCCAGCACGAACGTCAAGAGCAGCAGACCGACCCCGACCGCCGCCCAGGTGTACTTGTAGCGTCGAAGCCAGCTGTCCGAGCGCACGACGATGGCCAGTGTCGTGGCGAGCGCCAGGGCGAGGACCAGCCAGACGAGCTGGACCTGGGCGAGGCCCAGGGTCGTCCCGAAGAAGGTCTGGCTGACGAGGTCCTGGGGCAGTCGCTGCATCAGCAACAGGGAGAGCCCGCCGAGCAGCCCCACCGTCGGGAGCAGGATCTGGTCCGTGCGACGACCGGCCAGCACCTGCGCCAGGTGGGCGCTTAGAAGGGCCCCGAGGTAGATCAGCAGATCCTGACCGTCATAGAGGCCGAACTTCCTGGTGACGGTCGCCGCGAGGGAGACGTTGCCGACGATCAGCGCGACCGCCACAAGGGCGAGCAATCGGAGTTCGAGCCATCGCAGACGAGGGCGGATCGGTCCCAGGACACGGGGCAGGCTGACCGAGGTCGTCGACCGGCCCGTCTCGACGGTCACGTCGCGATCCGGTCGAGGCGCATCCTGACCTGGCCGATCTGGAGCTCGTCGCCGAAACCCATCGGGGCCACGCCGTCGACGCGACGGCCGTTGATATAGGAGCCGTTGGTGCTCCCTAGGTCTTCGAGGTACCAGCTGCGGCCGCGATAGGTCAGGACGGCGTGCTCGGCCGAGGCGAACGGGTCGTCGATGACGATCGCGTTGTTCACATCCCGTCCGAGCGGGGTGATGACATCGAGCCCGAACGAGTGTCCAGCGGGCGGCTCACCGCTCGGGGATTCGAGGACGACCAGCCGTCCTGGCCGGTCGACCGGCTCACGGGCGGCGGCCCGCAGGTCGCGCAGCAGCGA
>DASYJV010000095.1:0-1649 GCA_035996105.1 Candidatus Limnocylindrales bacterium
GCGCTTGCCGGGGAGGCCCTCGGCGTACTTGTTGGTGAGCCAGGAACCCTGCGCCTCCATCACCGCCGCCGAGACGTAGTTCTCGCTGGCGATCAGCTCGATCTTGTCGTGCTGGCGACCTCGCTCCCCCAGCATCGCCTCCCAGAGGACCGGGTCAAGGTCGGCGATCGACTCGAGCGCGAGGCCCGCCGCTGGCGAGATCGTCATGGTTGTGACCGTCTCCTTCCTGCCGCCGGCCGGACCCTCGTCGCCGTCGGCACGCCCGAGCGGTATCTTCCCACGAACGGGCGGGCCGCCGAGACGCCCGGAACCGACGACGGAGGTCTGCCGATGATCCACGGGCTCCTCGACGAGGCGAACACCAACGAGCTCGAGACACCGGCGGTCGTCGTCGACCTGGCCCGGGCCGAAGCGCGCATCGCCGGGATGGCCTCGCGGATGTTGGAACGTGGGATCGCCCTGCGGCCGCACGCCAAGACCCACAAGAGCACCGAGTTCGGGCGGCGCCAGATCGAGGTCGGCGCCGTCGGCCTGACCGTCGCCACGATCGGCGAGGCCGAGGTCTTCGCCGATGCCGGCATCCTGGATCTGTTCATCGCCTTCCCGGTCATCGCCGAGGGATCGAAGGGCGACCGCCTGCGCCGCCTCGCCGAGCGCTCGGCGCTCTCGGTCGGGGTCGATTCATCGGTCGGGGTCGACGCCCTGTCGCAGGCCGTGCGCGATGCGTCGCGGCCACCCCTGGTCCTCGTCGAGATCGATTGCGGCGGCGGCCGGACGGGCGTGCGGCCGGCCCTGGCCGGGGCCCTGGCTCGTCAGGCCGCGAACCGCGGGCTCGAAGTCGCCGGCGTATTCACCCATGGCGGCCACAGTTATGCCGGGATCGGTGCGCCGGCCGCCGCGGCCGCCGATGAGATGGCGGGACTGGCAGCGGCTGCCGATTCGCTCCGGGCCGAGGGCATCGATCCCATCGTCATCAGCGCCGGGTCGACACCGACCGCCGTCATGTCCGCCGCTGGCGTGGTGACCGAGGAGCGGCCCGGAACCTACATCTTCGGTGATCGGCAGCAGGCCGCGCTCGCGGGTACGCCATTCGACGACACGGCCCTCATGGTCGCGGCGACGGTGGTCAGTCCCGGTCCGCGCCATGGCTTCGTCATCGACGCCGGCGCCAAGATCCTGGCCAAGGACGTGGCGCCGTTCCTCGACGGCCATGGGTCGGTGCTTGGCTACCCGGATGCCGTCATCGAACGTGTCAACGACCACCACGGCGTGGTCGAGCTGCCGCCCGGGTCCGCCCGCCCGGCCATCGGGAGCATCGTCTGGGTGATGCCGAACCACGTCTGCCCGGTGGTCAACCTGGTCGACGAGTACGTGGTCGCCAGCGGCGGGCGCATCGTCGGTCGCTGGCCGGTCGACGCCCGCGGACGCAACACCTGACCAAGGCTGCGGCGCTACTCGGCGCGGACGTCGTGCGGGACGCCCGCGTCATCGAGGATCTCGACGATCCGCGCGATGGGGATCGCCCCGGTCCGAAGCACGACCGGCCGGTCGCCGGTGCAGTCGACGACCGTCGATGGTGGCCCGCCGTGCGCCGGGCCGTCGTCAAGGATGAGATCGACGGCCTCGCCAAGCTGCGCGAGGATCTCGTC
>DASYJV010000096.1:0-2181 GCA_035996105.1 Candidatus Limnocylindrales bacterium
AGCTCGTTGATGAGCTCCTCGACGCCGGCCCCGTCGATCGGGCCGTGGATCGAGATCGACACACCGGGGCCGGCCACCGGTTCGATCCCGGCATAGGCGCGGACGCGCTGGAGCTCGGCGGTGATCTCGTCGACCGAGACATCGCCCCGCGACTGGTTGGCGGTCAGGGTCGCGAGCTCTCCCTGGAGCGAGGCGACCTCGCGCCGGAGCTGGTCGTTCCGCGCGTTGAGATTGGCCACGAGGACGGTCAGATCCTGCGATGACAGCTGGGCCAGCGCCGAGCTCTCGGCCTGCGACCGGAGCTGGACGACGACCAGCAGACCGAGCACGAGAGCCACGGCCGCGATGGTGAGCTGGCTGCGCCGACGATGCATCTCAGGGCACCCTGCTGGCACTCGGGGCGGCCGCCGACGGAGCCGGCGTCCCGAGCGGCCGCGAATATCGGAGGGTGACGGTGCCGACGAAGGCCGGCATGTCGACCGACGCCGGCTCCGCCAGCGAGACGCGGATCCCGTATGCCTCGCTGCGCGCCCGTACGAAGTCCACGAAGCCGGTCGAGGTGCTCAGCTTCTCGTACAGGTCGGGGGCACCGAGCGCCGTGATCTGGTACGGCGGGGTCAGATAGGCCGAGTTGACGAGCAGCGACCGACCGACGTCGATGATCGCGGAGGTCGGCGTGATCCGCTCGCCGTTGACCGCGATGGCCTCGGCGCCGGCGCCCCACAACCGCTCGACGACGACCCGGATGTCGCGCGATCCCACGAGGTAGTCGGATTCGCTTCCGTCGGGGGGGACGGGCTGCTTCGAGTCCTCGAGCTGGATGACGATCCCGGTCCCGGTCAAGGCGATGAGACCGGCCGCGATCCGGGCCTCCTGGAGCTGGTTGTTGAGCTGTCGGACGAGGACGGCCGATCCAGCCCCCTGGCCCTCGATGCGCTGGATCTGCCCGCGCAGGTCGAGGATCTGCTGTTTGAGCTGGTCCTGCTGCCCCTGCAGCTCGTTGACGGTCTCGACCAGCGGGGTGCGCTCCTGGGTGGTGTACCGGACGCGCGGGCCTTCGGTGGCGAGCTGGGCGGCGATGAGGAAGCCCAGGGCCAGGAGGGCGGCGCCGAGCGTGACCTGCCAGCTCGGGATGGCCCGAAGCCGCTGGATGGCCGTCATGAGGCCGGTGGCGACACGGGTCGCCGGCGTCGAGCCACGGCCACGCCGCCGATGAGCACGACGAGGGCGGCGACCACCAGGAACCCGAGCCAACCGGAGCCGGTGTCGCCGGCCGCGCCGCCTCCACCACCGGTCGCCGGTGAGGCCTGCGTCGTCCCGGTCGAGGTCGCCGTCGGAGCCAGGCTGGCCGGCGGGGCGGAGCCGACCGCCGCCGCCCCGAGCCACGCCGATGGGACCGGTCCGGGAGGTGCGGGCTGGGGGCCGAAGCGCTGTTTCGGCGTCGCCCTGACGCTCGCGAACCAGGCCGCGGCAAAGGCCGTCGTATCGACGCCGAGCGCGTCCTTGAACGCCTCGTCGTCGGTCCGGCCCCCGGCATAGGATCGAACCAGCTTGACGAGCGCGTCGCGGGTATAGGTCCGGATCATGAAGTCGAGCGCTGCGACGCTCTCGGCATAGGCCAGGAAGAAGTCGCCGCCATTCGGGAACTGGCCGACGAGACCGGCCAGCGGGATGAGTGTCCCGTTCACGGCCGCGTCCTTGACCAGTGCCCGGTCCGTTCTGCCGTAGCCCTCGCTCTGGTAGACGGCCAATCCCTCGTTGAGCCATCGTGGCGGGGCGTGGTACGGGTTGCCCGAGGCGGTGTCGAACACGAGGTGGACGAACTCGTGGGGGATCCGGACGGCGACCTGCGGGTCATCGATCTGGTCGGGAGGGATCAACCCCAGCATCGTCCTGATCTCGGGGTAGGCCGAGCCGGCGACGTTCTCGTGGGCGCCGGCGCCGATCGCGCCGTAGAACTCGGCGACGGTCGCGTAGACGAAGAAATCGACCGGTGACGTCTCGGTCACGCCCAGGAGCGCGGAGGTCGCGCGGACCTCGTCCTCCCCGAGCCGCAACGCCTTCGCCCCAAAGGCCGCATCGCCCTGGTACCAGTGGACACGGACCAGCGCGCTGCTCGCCGACTTCCAGGTGAAGCGATCATCCGCGTAGACCAGTCGGAGTTCGGGTCCGAGCGAGACG
>DASYJV010000097.1:0-2337 GCA_035996105.1 Candidatus Limnocylindrales bacterium
CGTGAACTCGGCGCCCCACGTGCCGGCCTCCGGCAGGTCGACGTTCAGGACGTACATCCCGCGCGAGTCCTGGATCGTCCAGACGAACGCGCCATCGACCGTGGCCACGACCTTGTTCGGGTCACGGCCAAGGTCGTAGAACGAGACCTTGGCGGTGCGGTCGGGCGCGCTCGCGACCCGGTTCGCGCTGTCGAGGAAGAGGAACAGCAGCCGCGCCCGGCCGCAGGTCGTGGCATTCGAGACCATGATCGGGACGAGGGTCGGGGCCGACGATGGAGGACCCCAGCCGCTGGGGATGCCGGGATCCGGCGCGCTGGGGCAGACCGCCGCGACGGCGGAGGACGAAGGGCTCGGCGTGGGCGTCGGCGACCCGCAGGCGGCGGTCGCGAGCGCCACTCCGAGCACGAGCAAAAACAGGCGTCGAGGAGTCATCCGCGACAGCGTATCCAAGTCGGTCGGAACCCGCCGCCGGGGTAGAATGGCGCCCTCGTGAACCGCTTCCAGAGGCTTGCCGCGCTCACCCTCGCGACCGCCCTCGCGCTGGTCACGATCGGGGTCATCGTGCGCGTCACCGATTCGGGTCTGGGCTGTCCCGACTGGCCCCTCTGCCACGGCCAGCTGATCCCCTCACTCGACGACAGCAAGGCGTGGATCGAGTGGATCCATCGGACCGTCGCCGTGGTGATCGGCTTCGAGATCCTTGGCCTCGCGATCCTCGCCTTCCTCGACCATCGCGATCGCCGCTCGATCCTGTGGCCGTCGGTGGCCGCCGTCGCGCTCGTCGGTTTCCAGGCATGGCTCGGTCGCGAGACCGTCCGGTTGGGCAACAGCGGCGAATCAGTGACCGCGCATCTGGCCAGTGCGATGCTCCTCCTGGGTCTGCTGGTCTTCCTCACCGTCCGCGCCGGCTATCCCGCCCGGATCGTCGGCCGAGGCGCAAGCCAACGGTTCACCTTGCTTGCCGCGTTCGCCGCTGCGGTCACGTTCGCGCTGCTGCTCTTCGGCTCGCATGTGACCGCCACCTCGTCCGCCCTCGTCTTCCCGGACTGGCCGCTGATGGATGGCTCGCTCGTCCCGGCCGTGACCGACGTGACCGCCGCGAACGCCCTCCACCGTTGGGTCGCGGCGATCGTCGGGACGATCGTGGTGGCGGTCGCCATCGTCGCCTGGCGGACGCAACGGGACCGGCCGACGCTCGTGCGGCTCGCGATCGGCGCTGCCGTGCTCTTCGGGATCCAGGTGGTGGTCGGTGGCGCACAGGTCCTGACCCAGCTCGCCGGCTGGACGCAGACGCTCCATCTCGCGCTCGGCGGGACGATCTGGGCGACGCTGACCGGGCTGACCGTGACGAGCTACTACACCGCCCGCGTCAGCGTTCCGGCCGGCGCCGGACCCCGCGCCGATGCGATCGCCGGGGCAGGGCCGGACGCGTCCGGCGGGCCGCGCACGACGGGCGATACGATCCGCGCTTACATCGCCCTGACCAAGCCGCGCATCATCGAGCTCCTGCTCGTCACGACGGTCCCGGCCATGGTCCTGGCCACGCGAGAGCTTCCCGGTGCGACCGGCGGCGTCGATTGGGCGGACTGGGGCGCGCTCGTCTTCTGGACGATGGTCGGCGGCACGCTGGCGGCGGGTAGCGCGAATGCGATCAATTGCTACCTCGATCGCGACATCGATCTGCTCATGACCCGCACCCGGCGTCGGCCGTTGCCCGCCCACCAGGTCGAGCCCGAGCGCGCGGTCATCTTCGGTCTCCTGCTCGGCGTCATCTCGTTCGGCGTGATGACCTGGTTCGTGAACCTGACGGCGGCCTTTTTGACGTTGCTCGCGATCGCCTTCTATGTCGTGGTCTACACCATCCTGCTCAAGCGATCGACGCCGCAGAACATCGTCATCGGCGGCGCGGCCGGGGCGCTCCCGCCGGTCATCGGCTGGGCGGCGGTGACCGGCAATGTCGGCCTGCCTGCCGTCCTGCTCTTCCTCCTCGTCTTCTACTGGACCCCGCCGCATTTCTGGGCGTTGTCGCTGCGCATCCGCAAGGACTACGCGGCGGCCGGCGTACCGATGCTCCCGGTGGTGAAGGGGATCCCGGAGACGACCCGCCAGATCGGCCTCTACACGATCCTCATGGTCGCGATCTCGATCGTCCTGTGGGCCGTCGCCCGCATGGGCGCGATCTACCTGGGGGCCGCGATCATCCTCGGCGCGATCTTCCTCTGGCAGGCCTACGGACTCTGGCGCCGCGGCGCATCGGAGGAGGCCTCGACCGCGGGCGCGATCCGCCTCTACAAGTACTCGATCAGCTACCTGAGCCTGCTATTCCTCGCCGTGGCG
>DASYJV010000098.1:0-4135 GCA_035996105.1 Candidatus Limnocylindrales bacterium
CCACGGCGTCGACCTCATGCGGCGCTACCTTGGTCTCGACCGCGAACCGCTGGCCATCACCGCCCACCGGTTCATCTCGCCGATCGTCGCGGGACCCGACCGGGCGGGTCCGCCCATGGACGAGCGGATCGTCGACTCCGAGCGGGTCATCGCCTTCCTCGATGGGGGCGACCGCCTCGGGATCCACGATTTCTCGGAGGACCAGTACTTCTCATGGATCCGCCCGACCGAGGTCGAGCTGCGCGGTGAGCGCGGCGCGCTCGACGACCGCCGGGTCCGTTGGCTCGTCGACTACCGGACGCCGGTGGTGGTCGATCTCATGCGCCACGATGCCGGGCAGGACGGCAACCTGGAGGGCTTCCAGCACGTGGGGTTCACGCTTGGCGACGCCTGGGTCTATCGAAACCCCTTCGTCCCGGCTCGGCTCTCGGACGACGAGATCGCCGTGGCGACCTGCCTGGCGCGGATGGGCGAGTGGCTCGAGGGCGGTCCGGATGTCTGCTCGCTTGCTGACGCCGCCCAGGATCACTACCTGGGGCTGTGCATCGGCGACGCCGCGCGAACCGGGCGAACGATCAGCACGACGGGCCATGTCTGGGAGACGTGACCCGCGGGCAACGGCGATGCCCGGGCGCAGCGGCGCCAGGCGCCGCCAGGAGCCGCGGGACCTCGTCCTGACCGCTGCGCGCCGCCACGGACGCAGCGGACGTCACGCCGTTCTCATCCTCGTCTCATCCGCGCGGGGCAGGATAGCGACAGTTCTCTCCTCCCCCGCGGACGCCGGCGGCCTCACGGATCGCGACGACGACTCCTCCCAGTCAGTCGCGAACCCTGGCTTGCCGGCGTTCCGTCATCTCGTCGCTGAACGACGCGCTGCCGCGACGGGTCGCGCCACGAGCCGACGGTCATGAGGCGGCGCCCCGTCCTCGGTGTCGGGGCCGTGACGGCCGCCATCGCGCTGGTCCTCGTCCTGTCCCTCGCCTCACCCAGCGTCCCGCCGGCACCCCACGGGTCGGCGGGGCCGAGCGCCCAGGTCGGCGCGACCGTCCGCCCGACGGCCCCGCCGAAGCCCGGCCACGAGACGTTCGGGTTCCTCCCGTACTGGGAGATGACCCCCGGGATCGCGGACGAGGTCGCCCGCCTCGACCTGACGACGCTCGCCGTCTT
This sequence comes from Candidatus Limnocylindrales bacterium, assembly GCA_035996105.1. Taxonomy (GTDB): domain Bacteria; phylum Chloroflexota; class Limnocylindria; order Limnocylindrales; family CSP1-4; genus SPCO01. Next base: position 1,168 of record DASYJV010000098.1, read on the forward strand.
CTCGGTGACCAACGCTCGGGACGGCGCCGTCGACACGACACAGACCGGCTACCAGCGGATCACCGGCGAGGTCGGGAAGCAGCTCATCCGCGATGCCCACCAGCGCGGTATCGCGGTCCAGCTCGTATACACGAGCCTGAGCGCGGCGAGGAACACGAGGCTGTTCGGCTCGACCACGCTCCAGGACGCGACGATCGCGGCCCTGGTGACGTTCGCGCGCACGATCGGCGTCGATGGCATCGATGTCGACGTCGAACAGCTCGACGGCAGTCTCGTCCCCGCGTATGGCGCGTTCGTCGGCCGCCTGCGCGAGGCGCTGCGTGCGAAGGTGCCGAAGGCCGAGGTATCCGTCGCGACGGGGGCCGGCCGTGGCGGGGCGGCGATGGCCGCCGCCGCGGCGCTCGCTGGCGCGGACCGTATCGTCATGCAGGGCTACGACTATCACTACGCGAGCTCGGACGTGGGTGCGTCGGCGCCCATGGCGCGTCGAGATGGCGCCGAGGCCAGCCTCCCATGGTCGCTCGACCTCTACGCGTCGCTCGGGGTGCCGGTCGAGCGGACGATCCTGGCTCTCCCGCTGTACGGGATGCGCTGGCGGGTCACGGGCCCGGAGATCGGCTCGCCGCCGCTCGGCAACGGCGCGATCTGGGTCCCGGCCGACAACCCGAAGTTCCTCGCCTCGCCGCCGATCCCGCCGCTGCTCGACCCACTCGAGGTGGTCGAGTTCTACGCGGTCGGCCCGACGGTCTCGCCGCTCCCTGGCGACTCACGCGCGACCGCCGGCTGGCAGGCGATCTACGTCGACTCGCCACGGACGCTCACGCCGAAGCTCGCGCTCGCCGATGCGCGGGGCCTCGCGGGAGCAGGGTTCTGGGCGATCGGCTACACGCGGGGCGTGTCGGGCTACCCCGCGCTCATCGCGCGGTTCGCGGCAGGAACACTCGACTGAATCGTCCGGAGACGGTCAGGCCGGCGCCTCCGACTCGACCGGCTCGTCGGGTTCGCCCTCGATCGTGACCCGCGGGATCCAGTCGAGGAAGCGCGGCATCCACCAGTTCCAGTCGCCGAGCAGCGTCATCGACGCGGGCAGGAGGACGCTGCGGATGAGCGTCGCGTCGATGAACACCGCGACCGCGAGCCCGAGGCCGAGCTGCTGGATGAACACGAACTTGAGCCCGATGAAGACGGCGAAGACGACGACCATGATCGAAGCCGCGCTGGTGATGACGCCGGCCGTCACCGAGATGCCCTTGGCCACCGCCGGGCGCGACGGCAGCCCGCGATCGCGCGCCTCCTTGATCCTGGTCAGGATGAACAGGTGATAGTCCATCGAGAGCCCGAACAGGATCGTAAAGATGAACAGCGGGACCCAGCTCTCGATGACGCCGCTTGGGCTGATCCCCAGCGGACTCGCCAGGAAGCCGTCCTGGAAGACCAGCACCAGGACGCCGTAGGCCGCCGCCGCCGAGAGGAGATTGAGCAGGATCGCCTTGATCGGGATGACGATCGAATGGAAGGCCACGAGCATGAGCAGGAACGACAGCCCGAGCACGAACGCGAAGATGACCGGGATCCCGTCCGCATAGGTCTTCGTGATGTCGACCGTGAAGGCGGCGTGGCCACTGACCAGGATCCGGACGTCGGGGAGCCCGGCCAGGATGGCCGGGACGAGTCGGCTGCGAGCCTGCCTGACGATGGCCCGGTTGGCTTCGTCGTTCTGGTCGCCGCCCATGGTGAACGAGACCATCGCCACCTTGCCGTCATGGGACGGGGTGACCGTCACGGGTTCGCTCAGCCCGGCGATGGCGAGCGCGTCGGTCTTCAGACGGTCGATGGCGGCCTTCGTCGCCGGCTGGTCCGCATTCGTGACGACGACGTCGAGGGTCAGGTCGGTGCCCTGTGGCCACTTCTCGTTGAGCAGCCTGATCCCGGCCACCCCGTCGATCGACGCGGGAAAGGCAGTGATGTCGGTGATCCCCGTCCGCAGGTGGAGGACGGGCGAGGCAAGCGCCAGGAGGAGCGCTGTCGAGAGGATCGCCATCGGGACCGGCCGAGCCATCACCCAGGTCACCATGCGACCCCAGAAACCGCTGCCTTCCTGGCCTGCCGCGCGACGGTCGAGCCAGGCCAGCGCTGACCGTCCCCATCGACGGAGCGGCCCGAGCGGCAGCGCCGCCGCGAGGCGCGGCAGCCAGGTCGACGGGCGTCCGGCATTGACGCGATCGCCGAGGATGGAGAGGGTCGCCGGCAGGAAGGTCAGGCTCCCCACCACCGACACGAAGACGACCGAGATCGTTCCGATGGCCCTCGAGGTGAACAGCGAGACGCCGAGGGTGATGAGCCCGGCCAGCGAGATCATCACCGCCAGCCCGGAGAAGAAGACGGCTCGACCGGCCGTGCTGCTGGAGACCTCGATCGCCTTGGCTCGGTCCCGGCCGGCGCGCCGCTCGACCCGGAAGCGGGTGACCATGAACAGCGAGTAATCGACCGCCACGGCCAGTCCGATGAGCACGATCAGCTGGGTCGCATTCGGGCTGACCGGGCCGACGATCCGGCTGTAGATGCCCAGGATCCCGAAGGCCGCGATCAGCGAGGTGATTGCCAGGATCAGTGGGACGACCGAGGCGACGATGGCGCCGAAGGCGACCAGCAGGATCAGGAAGGTCAACGGGATGGTCAGTCGCAGCGACGCGTCGAGACCGTCGGCGATGAGCGTGTTGATGTCGTCATTGATCCACGTGCCGTCGACAGCGTGGATGGCGAGTCCGGGGTGGGCGAGTTGCGCGTCATGCAGGATCGGCAGGATCGGCGCAAGCAGCGGCGTGATGCGGGCCTTGTCACCGGAGATCCGGCCGACGATGCGGGCGGTCGACCCGTCGGCAGAGACGAGGCCGGCGGTCGGTGGCGCCCGCAGCGGATCGGCGATCTGGTCGAAGGTTGCGGTCTGCACCCCACCGAGCGGGGCACC
>DASYJV010000099.1:0-2437 GCA_035996105.1 Candidatus Limnocylindrales bacterium
CGCGGGGTTCACCCTCGTGGTGACCCGGGCCGATGCCTACCGGCTGTTGCTGTTCGCCGGGCCAGCGGAGCCGATGTACCTCTATCGCGTCGCGGATGCGGGCTGTCCGCCAGGCGGCTGAGCTCGCGCTCGTCCCGTTGCCCTCGGGCGGCCCGAGCCGACTTCGCCGGTATACTGCCGGGGCGATGCAGATCACCCGGACCCCCGGTCCCGACTCCACCATCACGCTCGAGGTCGAGCTCCCCCCCGAGCGTCTCGGGCGCGCCATCGACGACGCCGTCCGCCGCCTGGCGCGACGCGTGAAGGTCGCGGGCTTCCGACCGGGCAAGGCGCCGAGGGCCGTCCTCGAACGGCAGATCGGGACCGGCGCGGTGGTCGAGGAAGCGGTCGAGCACCTCGTGGCCGACGCCTACCGCGAGGCGCTCATCCAGGAGTCGATCCTGCCCCTGACCAACCCCGATCTCGAGGTCATCGACGCCGAAGAGGGCAAGCCGGTGCGCTTCAAGGCGACCGTCCAGGTCCGTCCGGAGGTCGAGCTCGGCGACTACAAGCAGTTCAACTTCGGCCCGGAGATCGAGACCATCGACGACGCCCGGGTGGACAAGGTCCTCGATGAACTGCGGGACCAGAACGCGACGCTGGCCGCGGTCGAGGGACGCGGCGCGAGGGACGGCGACTACGCGGTGATCTCCTTCGTCGGGACGCGGGATGGCGAGCCATTCGAGGGCGGCACATCGGAGCGGATGCCGCTCATCCTGGGTCAGGAGCGGCTGATCCCGGGCTTCGAGAGCCACCTGGTCGGGCTGGAGGTCGGCGGCTCCACGGCATTCGACATCACATTCCCGGACGACTATCCGGAGACGGAGCTGGCCGGTCAGCAGGCCCACTTCGCGGTCGATCTCAAGGAGCTGCGCGAGAAGGTCCTCCCCGACCTGGACGCCGATTTCATCGGGACGCTGGGCGACTTCGCCGACGTCGATGCGCTGCGAGCCGACGTCAGGTCCCGACTCGAGCGCAATGCCCTCGACCGTGCCCGCCACGGGTTCGCCGACCGGATCATCGACTACGCGGTCGCCAATTCGACGCTCGAGCTCCCGGCGATCCTGGTCGAGCAGGAGGTCGAGGTGATGCACGACGAGTTCCGCTCGACGCTGGCTCGCCAGGGGATCACCGAGGAGGCCTATCTCAAGGCGGTCGACAAGTCCGACCAGGACATGCATGCCGAGTTCCGCCCCGGCGCCGAAAAGCGGGTCCGGACCCTGCTCGTCCTGTCAAAGGTCGCCGAGACCGAAGGCGTCGAGGTTCCCGACGCCGAGGTCGAGGCCGAGGTCGCCCGCGGGCGCGAACGCTACGCCGACGACGCGCGGCTCCAGGAGTACTTCGACTCCGAGCGGGGCCGGTCGTACATCCGCAGCACGCTCCGACGAACACGGGTCATCGAGGGTCTCATCGACGAATGGCTGTCGGCCCACCCGGAGCACGCGGCGCTGCCGCACCTCGAGGACGCCGTCCACGATGCCGCCGAGACGGATCCGGACCCCATCGTGGAAGATGTCCCGGCTCACGCAGGCTGATCCGCGGCCCCGTGGCCGCTGAACGAGGGAGTCCAAGCATGCTCGTCCCCATGGTCATCGAGTCCTCCAGCCGGGGGGAGCGCGCCTACGACATCTACTCCCGCCTGCTGCGTGAGCGGATCATCTTCCTCGGCGACGCGATCGAGGATCACCTCGCCAACCTGGTCATCGCCCAGCTCCTGTTCCTCGAGTCGGAGGACCCGGAGAAGGACATCAGCCTGTATATCAACTCGCCCGGCGGACAGGTCACGTCCGGACTGGCCATCTACGACACGATGCAGTACCTGCGGGCACCGGTCAGCACGATCTGCATCGGCATGGCGGCATCGATGGCGGCGGTCCTGCTGGCTGCCGGCGCCCCGGGCAAGCGGTATGCCCTCCCGAACAGCCGGGTGATGATCCACCAGGGTTCCGGGGGCTTCCGCGGGAATGCCCCGGACGCCGCGATCCAGATGAAGGAATGGGAATACCTGGTGCAGCGGAACCACGAGATCTTGGCCCGGCACACGGGCCAGACGCTCGACAAGATCATCCACGACACGGACAGGGACTATTTCATGGCTCCCGAGCAGGCCAAGGACTATGGCATCATCGACTCGGTCTACGCGGTCGAGAGCGCATCGCTGATCGCGCAGGCGCATGACGCCGGTTTGGCCGGCGGCGAGGGTTCAAAGGCAGCCGAGGATGCCGAGGCGGCAGGTTCGGCCGGGCCAGAGGCGGCACCCGAGCAAACGAAGAAGAGCAAGGACTGATCGGGACGGGCACGTGACGACGACGAGCAGCAGCACCAAGGGACCCAAGGTCCCGTACCGGTGTTCCTTCTGCGGCAAGAGCCAGGAACAGGTCCGCAAGCTCATCGCGGG
>DASYJV010000100.1:0-2409 GCA_035996105.1 Candidatus Limnocylindrales bacterium
TCGCGCTCGTCAGGCGCGCCGACGCGGACTCTCGCTACCGGGTGCTCGTCGAGAGCGTCCCGGCGGCCGTCTACGTCGATGTCGAGGACGGGGCTTTCATCGGCGGCGGGAAGGTCTCCTACATGAGCCCCCAGATCGAGCCGATCCTCGGCTATCCGCCGGAGGCATTCATGGCCGACGCCGATCTGTGGCCGCTGCTGATCCATCCGGACGACCACGAGCGGACGATCGCGGCGTATAACAGGCACTGGGCATCGGAGGAGCCACTCCGCCAGGACTACCGGATGATCGCCAGCGACGGGTCCACGGTGTGGATCCACGACGAGGCGTTCAGCATGATCGAGACGGCCTCGGGGCGGCGTGTCTCACAGGGGCTGGTCGTCAACACCACCGAACGGAAGCGTCTCGAAGACCAGCTGCTGCACGACGCGCTCCACGATCCGCTCACCGGGCTGGCCAACCGTGTCCTGTTCCGGGATCACCTCGAGCGTGCGCTCGCCGGCCAGACCAGGCGCCGCGGCAAGGTCGCGGTGTTGTTCCTCGACCTGGACAACTTCAAGGTCGTCAACGATTCGCTCGGCCACCGCGCCGGCGACCGTTTGCTGATCGAGGTCGCCCGCCGTCTCGCAGCGACCATCCGCGCCACCGACATCGCGGCACGCCAGGGCGGCGACGAATTCACGATCCTGCTCGACCGGGTCCGAAGCATCGACGAGGTGAAGGCCTCCGCGGAACGCATCGCGGCCGAGCTGAGCAAGCCCATCGAGGTCGATGGTCGTGCCCTGGTGGTTGGCGTGAGCATCGGGATCGCCCTCGCCGCCGGCCCCGAGACGGTCGCCGACGACCTGCTGGCGCACGCCGACGTCGCGATGTACGAGGCCAAGGGACACGGTCGCGGGCGCCATGCCGTGTTCGACCCCTCGATGCGGATCCGGGCCATCGGTCGGCTCGAGACCGAGGCCGAGCTGCGGACCGCGATCGAGGAGGGGCAGTTCGTCCTCCACTACCAACCGATCGTCGACCTCGCAACCGATCGCATCGCCGGCTTCGAGGCGCTCGTCCGATGGCGCCACCCGAAGCGCGGTCTGGTCCCGCCGATGGAGTTCATCCCCTTCGCCGAGGTCACCGGGCTCATCGTGCCACTGGGCCGGCTCGTGACGGTCGCCGCCTGTCGCCAGCTCCGCGCGCTGCGCGATGCCGGCATCGCCGGGCCGGAGATGACGATGAGCGTGAATGTCTCGCCTCGTCAGGCCGCCGAACCCGGATTTGCCGCTGAGGTCGGCGGGATCCTGGCCGAGATCGGCGTCGAGCCGTCCGCACTGGTGCTGGAGATCACCGAGTCGCTCATGCTCGACGCGTCGGCCGCGAGCGACGGCTCGCTGCGGCAGCTCCGGGACATGGGCGTCCAGTTGGTCATCGACGACTTCGGGACCGGCTTCTCCGCGCTCGAGTATTTCAAGCGCTTTGCGGTCCAGGGTCTCAAGCTCGACCGATCGTTCATCGGTGGTCTCGGGCACTCGCGCGTCGACACGGCCATCGTCACGGCGACGCTTGCGTTCGCCCAGGCGCTCGGACTGTCGGTGACGGCTGAGGGCATCGAAACGATCGAACAGCTGGACCGACTGCGGGCGCTCGGCTGCCTGCAAGGCCAGGGCTATCTGTTCTCGCCCGCCGTTCCGGCCGAGGACCTGCCGGCACTGATCGCGCTCCGGGGCGAGCCGCTTCCGCCGATCGCCGCCGCCTGAGGGCCGTCCCCAGCCGCTCAGGGATCGTCGGTCGGATGGACCGGGGATCTCAGGACGACCGGATCACCGAGCCACGACGTCGCCGGCGTCGCCCAGTACGTGGCCATCGCCTCCAGGCGATCGACGTAGGTGCCCCGGGCCGCCGCGAACGCCGGCCAGGCGACCTCACGGGGCTCCAGGCGATAGCCGGCCTCCACGAGCCGATCGCATGCGGCGTCGAAGGCCGGGCGATCCAGACCCGTCGGCTCGCCGGCCCGGAAGCCCAGATTGAAGATGTCCTCGACCAGGTGCGTGCCGACGCGCTTGAACAGCTTCGCCTCGCCCCGCGGCACGTCGGCGATCGTGGTCAGCACGAGGCTGGCGGCATCGAGCACCGAACCGAGCGCGCTGATCCAGGACAGGTTGTCATGGCTCGAGCGAAAGAAGCCGAGGAGCGGGTAGGCGACGTGGGAGTCGAGGACCTCGACGCCCCACCGCTCCCAGTCGTTGAACAGGTCGGGCAACCGCGGCACCAGACCGAGGAGCGCGTAGGTCTCGAGGAGCGCGACGGCCGACGGCGGCGCACCGGCGGCGGCCTGGAGCGCGACCACCTGGACCTCGCGGCGCTGGTACGACCCGTACAGCGAGAACAGGAATGTCACGACCAGCGCGACCGCCCCGAGAC
>DASYJV010000101.1:0-6824 GCA_035996105.1 Candidatus Limnocylindrales bacterium
ATGACCCGGACACGCCGGCCGGGCCGCTCCCAACGCAGGTAATGGCGGAGCGGCACGAGATCGACCCAATGGTCGGGGTGGAGGTGGCTGATCAGGACCGCGTCAAGGTCGGCCGGGTCGAGGATGCCCGCGAGGCGGGGAAACGACCCTTGCCCGAGATCGAGCAGGATCGACGTTTCGCCTGAGCGCAGGAGATAGGCGGACCCGGTCGCCCCGGCGCGATCGGTGTAGGCGGGGCCGGCGCCGATGACGTCGAGACGCATCCCGTCTAAGACGAGACGTGCTGGTCGTTGGCGTCCTGCGTGCGTTCGGGCTGGTGCGTCGGGCTGGGTCTCGGCGTCTCCGTCGGCCGGGGGGTTTCGGCCGGGTGGCGGCCCTCGGTCGGTGTGGGCGACCGTTCCGGTCTCGGGGTCCTGTCCGGCGTCTCCGTCGGCCTCGGTCTCTCACGGGGGTGGTCCCCGCCCCCGGGGTAGTGATGACCCTGTCCGCCCGAGCCGTCGAGATCGTGCAGGACCGTCGCGCTCGAGGAGAGGGCCCGCTGGACGGCGGCCCGAGTCGGCGCCTGCGCGGACTCCGCCATGACGGTCAGTGCTTCGACATGGCGCGTGACGCTGGCCTGGATGACCGCGGCGGCGGTCGGATCGCCGATCGCGGTGTTGGCCGCCTCGATGAGGATCGTCGCATACGCCGCGAGGGCGGCTTCCGTGGCCGACTCGTCGCCCGCCGTCGCGGCCTGCTGGGCCTCGCTCATCCGCTTGTCCAGACGCGCGACCTCCGCGTCGGTCCGGGCGACCGTGTCGGCCGGCAGGTTGGCTGTCTCCGTCCAGAGCCGAGCCTCGTAGAGCAGCCCGCCCGGCCTGCCCGAGACGGCCGCCCCGACCAGCAGTCCGAGCGTCAGGCAGCCGGCAAAGACGGCGCCGAGGGGACGTTGCCAGTCGTTGCGCAGCGTCCGCCGGCGGCCCAGCGCCGCCGTCATCGCGACGCGGGATGCGGCACCTGCCGGTGGCATCGGGACCTGCGTCGCATGTCGAAACGCCGCCTCCACGATGTTGGCGCGCATGCGCGTCGCCGCAGCCGCACTTGGCGAGAGACGCAGATCGGCGAACGCCTCGAGTCTCCGGATCACTTCGTACGCGCCCGGATCGATCGGATCCATCGTGTGGTCGTACATCAGCTGATCCCTGGCCGTTCGAACGAACCGACCGCCGTCGACGAGTCGGGCTCCTCGATACCGAGCTGGCGCCGCATGGCGGCGATGGCCCGGAACTGGAGCCCGCGGACCGTTCCCTCCTGCTTGCCCATCACCGCGGCCGCCTCACGGGCGGACAGGCCGGCGAAGAAGCGCAGCGCGATGGCGTCGCGCTGGTCGTCGGTCAGCGTCGACATCGCCGCTCCGACCGCGTCCATCTCCTGGCGGGTGACGGCCAATTCGAGTGGTCCGGCGTCGGCGCCCGCCCGCTCGACCGACTGTGCGAGATCCGCGTGCTCATGGTTCGTCCTGACGAAATCGATGACCGCATTCCGAGCCAGCCGGAATAGCCAGCCCCCGAACGGGATGCCTCGCGACTCATAGCGCGGCAGCGCCTCCAGGGCCTTGACGAAGACGAGCTGCGTCAGGTCCTCCGCGTCGCTCGGGCGGCGAACACGGCTGGCGACGAATCGATAGATCGGCAGGTGGAAGTGGTCGAACAAACAACCAAAGGCCCATGCGTCCCCAGCCTGGGCCTCCTTCACCCACCGCTCGATCGCGGCGTCGTCGGGGCTCATAACGAACGGCTGGGCATGGCGTTAGGTCCTGGCGTCATGACAGGACCATCGTGACATGCACGACGGGGCTCCCGTCAGGCGATCTGCGCCTGGTGGTGCGCGTGCGCCACGGAGGTGGCCGGGATGGGCAATGCGATACGCGGCGCGCCGGGGGCCCGCCGGAAGGTCAGCTCGCCAAAGCCGGCTTCCGCGGCGATCGCGTAGCCGTCGGCCAGACCCCAGCTGAACTGGTCGGCTCGATGCGCGTCGGAGCCGATGGTCACGGCCCGGCCGCCGAGCTCGTGGAAGCGGGCGACGATCGCCGGGAACGGGAACGACTGCTGGATCGAGTAGCGCAGACCGCTGGTGTTGATCTCGAGCGCCGTGCCGCTGTCCACGAGGGCACGCAACATCGGCTCGTACAGCTCTGGTGCCGCCTCGAACGCCGACGGCCTGATGTGGGGAAAGAGGTATCGCTTCACACCGTCGACGTGGCCGATGGCGTCGAACAGGCCGGACCGTGCCGCCGCCTCGACCTCGTCGAACGATGGCGCCACGATCTCGGCGAGCGAGCGACCATCGATCCACGCCGCGACGCGCCGCGGGCCGTACGGCGAGTCCACCCGATCGTGCACCGAGCCGATGGTGAAATCGTAGGCGTAGCGAGCAAGGTGCTCCCGGATATCGGCTTCCCAGGTGCGGTCGTACGTCAGCTCCACGCCGAATCGGATCGCGACTCCCTGCGGACCCCAGCGCTCGGCCGCAGCCCGTACGATGCGCTCACGGTCCTCGAACGTCGAATAGCCGAACGCCGGGGCTCCCGGCTCGAAGTCGACGTGGTCGGTGATCGCGATCTCACGGATCCCGCGCTCGACCGCTGCGGCCGCGTAGATGTCGATCGGCACGGCGCTGTCGGGTGACAGGTCCGTATGCATGTGAGCGTCAAGTGGCAGATCGCGCGCCTGGCGATCGGTCATCGCGACTGCCGGGTCACCCGGCGATCAGCCCGAGCTCGCGCCCAACCCGATCGAAGGCGGCCAGCGCGATGTCGAGCTGCTCCGTGGCGTGCGCGGCCGTCACGATCGTCCGCAGCCGCGACTTGTCGATGGCGACGGTCGGGAAGACCACGGGCTGCGCAAAGACGCCCTCCGATAAGAGTCGATCGCTGAAGCGGCCCGCGGTATCGGGATCGCCCATCATGACCGGCGTGATCGGCGTCTCGGAGGCGCCGGTATCGAAGCCCAGCCGGGTCAGCTCGGCCTTGAAGTAGCGGGTATTGGTCCACAGCCGCGCCTGGAGCTCGGGCTCGTCGCACATGACCCGGATCGCCTCGCGACAGGCCGCCACCACGGCCGGCGGATGTGAGGTCGAGAAAAGGAACGGCCGCGACCGCTGGGTCAGGATCTCGCGGAGCGCGAGGGAGCCGGCCACATAGCCGCCGAGCGATCCGACGGCCTTCGACAGCGTCCCGACCTGGACCGCGACCCGGCCGTGGAGACCGAAGTGATCCACCGAGCCGCGGCCATCACGGCCGAGCACGCCGCTCGCGTGAGCGTCGTCCACCATGACCGCGGCACCGAACGCTTCTGCCGCCTCGACGATGCCGGGCAGTGGCGCGATGTCGCCGTCCATCGAGAAGACGCCATCGGTCACGACCAGGATCAGCCGCCACTCCCCGCCCCCTGGCCGGCCTTCCTGCCGGGCCTGCGCCAGGATCTCGCGCAGCGCCTCGACGTCCGCATGCGGGTAGACCTTCCGTGGTGCCTTCGACAGCCGCATCCCATCGATGATCGAAGCGTGGTTCAGCGCGTCGGAGACGATCAGGTCGGTCTCGCCGGTGATCGTCGGGATCACGCCGGTGTTGGCGGTGAAGCCCGACTGGAAGGTCAGCACCGCGGGCGTGCCCTTGAACTCGGCCAGCTCGGCCTCGAGGGCCTCGTGCATCGACATCGTCCCCGCGATCGTCCGGACGGCGCCGCTTCCGGCCCCGAACTCGCGGACGGCGGCTTCGGCGGCTGCGCACACCCGCGGGTGGTGGGTGAGGCCGAGGTAGTCGTTGGATGACAGGCTGATCAGTCGACGGTCATCGACCGAGACGATCGGGCCCTGGGCCGAGGACATGACCCGCAGCTTCCGATAGAGGTGTCGCTCGCGAAGGGCCGCGACCTCATCCTCGAGGAAGGCGAGCGGGTCGGGGCGGCCGGCAGGACCAGGCTGCGGCGCGCTCATGCCGTCCAATCCATGATGACCTTGCCGGAGTCCCCCGCGCGCGCGGCGGCAAAGGCGGCCTCGTGGTCGTGGAACCCGAACCGGTGGGTGATGGCCGGCGTGATGTCGAGCCCGGACTGGAGCATGACGGTCATCTTGTACCAGGTCTCGTACATCTCGCGACCGTAGATGCCCCGGATGGTCAGCATCTTGAAGACGATGGCATTGACGTCGAGCGCGATCTCCTCGGTCGGGATGCCCAGGATGGCGATCCCGCCACCGTGGGCCATCGATGCGATCGCGGCCCGGAGCGCCGCCGGGTTGCCCGACATCTCGAGAGCGACGTCAAAGCCCTCGACCATGTCGAGCTCGACGAACACGTCCGGGAGTGCCCGCTCGCGTGGATCGACGACGAGGCTGGCGCCCATCCGGAGGGCGAGCTCGCGGCGGTAGGCGTTCGGTTCCGAGACGACGACGTGCCGCGCCCCCGCGTGGCGCGCCACCGCGACGGCCATCAGTCCGATCGGACCGGCCCCGCTGATCAGGACGTCCTCGCCCAGGACGGGGAATGCCAGGGCCGTGTGGACGGCGTTCCCGAAGGGATCGAAGATCGCGGCGACCTCCTCGTTGATGCCGGGCCAGTGGTGCCAGACGTTGGTCATCGGCAGCACGACGTACTCCGCGAACGCGCCGTCCCGCCCGACCCCCAGCCCGATGGAGTTGGCGCACAGGTGGCGTCGGCCGGCCAGGCAATGTCGGCAGCGGCCGCAGACGACGTGGCCCTCACCCGAGACGAGATCGCCCGGACTGAAGTCGGCGACATTCGACCCGATCTCGACGATCTCGCCGACGAACTCGTGCCCGACCACGAGCGGCGGATGGATCGTCTTCGCCGCCCACGGATCCCACGATTCGATGTGCAGGTCCGTCCCGCAGATCCCCGTCTTGTGGACGCGGATGAGGATGTCGTTGAAGCCCACGGAGGGGAGCGGCACGTCGATGAGCTGGAGGCCGGGACCGGGTTCGGTCTTGACCAGGGCGAGCATCGAACGTGGCGTCGGGGTCATGGGCTGGTCGCGTCGCCGTCGCCGGTGTCATCCGACCAGTCGATGATCGGGTTCTCGACCGAGCCGATGCCCTCGATCTCGCAGCGCACGCGGTCGCCGGGCTCGAGGAAGACCGGTGGATCCCGGAAGACGCCGACGCCCGACGGCGTCCCGGTCGCGATGATGTCGCCCGGCTCGAGGGTGATCGCCCGGCTGATGTGTTCGATGAGCTCGGCGACGCTCCAGATCATGTCGGCGGTCGTGGCGTCCTGCATCCGGACATCGCGGCCGGCGTCCGGACCCGAAGCGGGGATCCGCCACGATCCCAGCCGGAGCGCCTGCGGATCAGCGATCTCATCCGCGGTGACGAAGGTCGAACCCATCGGCAAGAAGGTGTCCGAGCCCTTGGCCCGCAGCCACTGGCCGTCCCCCTCCTCGCCTGCAGCCAGCGCGGCCGGGACGCCCTGCCAGTCGCGGGCGCTGATGTCGTTCAGGACGAGATAGCCGGCGACATGGTCCAGCGCGTCCTCGCAGGAGACCCGATGCGCCGTCGATCCGATGACGACGCCGAGCTCGACTTCGAGGTCGAGGGCATGGCTGCCCTCCGGTCGGACGACCGGGTCGCCGTCGGAGACGACGGCATTGGCGAACTTCGAGAACAGGAGCGGCCGGGTCGGCAGGGCGCGGCCACCCTCGCTGGCGTGCTCCCGGTAGTTGAGCCCCACGCAGACGATCTTGCCCGGGGTCAGGAACGGCGCGACGGTGTCCACCTCGCCAACGGCGATCCCGACGGCCCCATCCAGCGCCTCCGCGCGCCGGCGCAGGTCGTCAAGCCCCTCGGGCTCGAGGTCGAGCGCGGTGAGCGGCCCGTCGATCAGCGGGATGACCCGGTCGCCGACGAGCAGGCCGGTGCCCGCGTCGTCCGCTCCGAAATACGAAACGAGGCGCATCCCGCGATCCCGGGTCAGCTTGGGGAGGGCACGGCGCTGGCGCTCGGGACGAGCGTCGCGGTCGGGCCGGCCGAGCCGCTGGGCGCGACCGACCCGCTCGGGGCGGCCGAGGTGGTCGGGGTGCGCGGCACGCTCGGGCATTGGTCCTCGGGGTTGGTCCGATCGGCCCACTGCTTGTAGAAGGCGAGGATCTGGGCCTGGTCGAACGTCTCGAGCGGCAGCACCCGGCCCCAGAGGATCGCCTGGAAGGGCGTGCTCATGTCGTCGAAGCGAGCGATGACCGGGCCGACGAGGCCCTTGGCGAGCCCGCAGCGTGGACTGTTGGGGAAGGTGTCGAAGAAGGTCCTGAACTGCAGCTGGCCATCCGCGGTCGCACCCGGGCTCGTGCCCTTGTACAGGATGATGAGCCCGCCGTGCTCGAGGTTATGGACCCAGCTCTGCGGGATCACGCTGTCACTCGGGCCGAACACGCGGGGGGTGATGGGTCCGAGGCCCGCCTTGTTGTAGTGGTCGCCGGAGGCCGGCGCGCAGTACGTGTAGGTCACCTTGGTCCCGACGGCCACGTGCGTGTGACCCATATCCGGCTGGACATAGCCGAGGTTGGGCGTCGCGCTCGGGCCAGGCGACGCGGTGGGCTGGGGGCTGAAGATGGTCGAGCAGGCGTAGGCCGGCTGCGAGGCGGAGAGGAACACGAAGCCAGCCACCAGCGCGATGCCGAGGACCGCCGCGCCGGCAAAGATGGCGGTCCGATAGCGCTCCATGAAGGACGGCTTGTACATAGCGCGCGATCGCTCCCGACGGCCGTGCCGAACGCCGCTGGTCCTCGTCGTCGCACCGACCGGCCGACCGCTGCCGGTCGAGCGGGTGGTCGCGG
>DASYJV010000102.1:0-2904 GCA_035996105.1 Candidatus Limnocylindrales bacterium
CCCAGCCAGGACCGTACTGGCCGCGGACGACGTTCTCGGGGACGTCCTCGGGTGTGATCTCGATGGCCCGCAGGACCTTGACCTTCTCGTCGCGCAACGCATTGGCCTCGAACCTCGCGGGCGGCTCCATGGCCACCAGGCTCACGAGTTGCAGGAGGTGGTTCTGGAGGACGTCGCGCGACGCCCCGGTCTGCTCGTAGAACGCGCCGCGGTTCTCGATGCCGATCGACTCGGCCACGGTGATCTGCACGTGATCGACATAGCGCCGGTTCCAGAGCGGCTCGAAGATGCCGTTGCCGAAGCGGAAGACCAGCAGGTTGCGGACGGTCTCCTTGCCGAGGTAGTGGTCGATGCGGTAGACCTGCGACTCGCGGAAGACCTTGCCGACCTCGCGGTTCAACCGCCGGGCCGAGTCCAAGTCGTGCCCGAACGGCTTCTCGATGACCACGCGTCGCCAGCCCCCGTCGTGGTGCTCGTGGTCGAGTCCGACGCGGCCGAGCTGGGCGATGATCTCGGCGAACTGCGACGGCTGGGTGGCGAGATAGAAGAGTCGATTGCCGCGGGTGCCATGCTCCTTGTCGAGCACGTCCAGCCGGGCCCCGAGCTGGTCGAACGCCTGTGGGTCCTCGAAGTCGAGTCGCTCGTAGCGGATCCGCTTGGCGAACGATTCCCACGCCTCGACGTCGAGCGGGAGGACGCGGCTGAACTGCTCCAGCGACTTGCGGATCTCGGCCCGGAACGCCTCGTCGTCATACGGCCGGCGACCGACGGCCAGGATGAGGAACTCGTGCGGCAGCAGGTTGGTCCGCCACAGCTGATAGAGCGCCGGGAGGACCTTGCGATGGGCGAGGTCGCCGGTCGCCCCGAACAGCACCAGGATCGAGGGATCCGGGACGCGTTCCAGGCGGAGGCCCTCGCGCAGGACATTCTCGACCGGCTTCGCGCGCGACGCCCGCTTCCCCTGCCGGGCGAGCCGCAGCTCCTTCATCGTGAGCGGCGCGTCCTTCGCCCGCGGCGCCGGCTGGGCGGGGATCGGCTGGTCGGCCGGGGCTTCCAGCGGGGCCGGGTCCTTCGCCTTGACCGACTTCTTCTGGCGTGTGGCGGCCATCGGGCCGCTACTCGGTCTTGACTTCGTGGCCGCCGAACTCGTTGCGGAGGGCCGCGAGGACCTTGGCGCCGTACGAGTCGTCCTGCCGCGAGCGGAACCGGGTCAGCAGCGAGAGCGTGATGATCGGTGCCGGGACGTCGTGGTCGATCGCCTCCTGGACGGTCCAGCGACCCTCGCCCGAGTCGGCCACATAGCCCTTGATGTGCTCGAGGTCCTGGCCGTTGGTCTTGAACGCGCGGCCGGCCAGCTCGAGCAGCCATGAGCGGACGACCGAGCCCTGCATCCACAGCTCGGAGATCGCGCCGAGGTCGAGCGCGTAGTCGCCCGCATGCATGATCTCGAAGCCCTCGGCGTAGGCCTGCATCAGCCCGTATTCGATGCCGTTGTGGACCATCTTCACGTAGTGCCCGGCGCCGGGGCCGCCGACGTGGAGGTAGCCGCCGGGGGGCGCGAGCGAGGTGAAGATGGGCACGAGCGGATCCACTTCGGCCGCATCGCCACCGACCATCAGGCAGTAACCGACCTGGAGCCCCCAGACGCCGCCCGACGTGCCGGCATCGACGTAGCCGATCCCCTTCGCCTTGAGCTCCTCGTGGCGCCGGACGTCGTCGTGGAAGTTCGTGTTGCCGCCATCGATGATCGTGTCGCCCGGCTCGAGATGCGCAAGGAGCTCGGCGATCTGGGCCTCGGTCGCGGCGCCGGCCGGGACCATGATCCAGACCAGGCGGGGCTTGGCCAGGGCGGTGACGAGCTCGGCGATGGCGAACGACGGCTTCGCCCCCTCCCCGGCGATCTCGCGGGTCTTCTCCGGGGTCCGGTTGTAGACGACGACCTCGTGGCCGTCGCGGATGAGCCGCCGGACCATGTTGGCGCCCATGCGGCCGAGTCCGATGAAACCGATCTGCATCGCTCGATCAGGCCTCCGTGGGCGAAGCAAGGGCCGCGGCGAGGGCCCGTTCGAGCGCGGCCAGCCCGGCATCCGGGTCCGCGCCGAGGTGGATGCGCAGGATGGGCAGGTCATGCGACTCGATGGCCGCGAAGTCCCCGGCCGCCTGCGCGTCGATGAGCTGGCCGAAGGTATACGGCCAGCCCGGGATCTCCAGATCCGCCGGATGGTCCGAGGTCAGCTGGATGAACCAGCCGATCGGGGCGCCGCCCTTGTGGAGCTGACCCGTGGAATGCAGGAAGCGCGGGCCGTACCCGGCCGTGGTCGCCCGCCCGGTCCGGTCGCGGAGCAGGCCTCGGATCCGACCGAAGGCTTCGTCGCGCGCCGCCGTGGGGGCGATGAACGCCTGGAGACAGAGATACGCGTTGGGACGTCGGCGCGCGAGATGACGCGTCAGCTCCCCGCCGACATCGCCGCCGCCCGCGGTGAGCCGGAGGGCGGCATCGCCGTACAGGGTGAGGCCGTCGCCACGGGCGATGGGTGCGATCGCGTCGGCCGCGTCCGTCGACCGCCGATCGAGGCCCTGGCCGACGCCTTCGAGCAGCTTGCGGGTCAGCTCCTTGGCCTCCTCCACGTTTGGCTGGTCGAACGGGTCGATGCCGAGCACGGCGCCCGCCACCGCGACCGCGACCTCCCAGCGCACGAACTCGGCGCCAAGATCGATCGGGTCGGTGATCTCGATCCGGATCACCGGATGGCCGGCCGCTGCCAGGGCATCGGTCAGGGCGTCGCGGGCGGAGCCGTCCGCGTCGGCCATCGACAGCCGGACGAAGGTGCGGTCGGTGCCGTAGGCGTCGACGGCCCCGAGCGGCTCGGCGTCGACCGGGACGATCCCCACGCCGTGCTTGCC
>DASYJV010000103.1:0-12678 GCA_035996105.1 Candidatus Limnocylindrales bacterium
CGTGCAGCAGCACGCCTGCTGGCTCGACGGCGCCGGGCTCGTCGACCGGCGCCGGCGCGAGCGCTGGCACCAGCGCGGCTCCGGGCGGCAGCGGTGCGGCAGGCACCCTGCCCGCGGTCTGCAACGGCAAGGTCGGCACGAGCTCGACCGAGATCCATATCTATTCGAGCCTTCCGCTCGAAGGGACGAGCCTTCCGCAGAGCACGTCCATCGTCAACGAGTTGAAGGCCCTCCTCGACGGGAAGAAGGTCGGCAACTTCACGATCAAGTACACCAGCCTGGACGACGCCTCGGCCGCCAAGAACGGCGACTGGGACGGCACCGTCGAGCAGTCCAACGCGAACAAGGCCGCCAACGACCCCGACGCGATGGCCTACATCGGCACCTACAACTCGGGCGCGGCGAAGCTGTCGATCCCGATCCTGAACGGCGCCTGCCTCGTCATGTTCAGCCCGGCCAACAGCTATCCGGGCCTGACCAAGGCCGTCGACGGCGTCACCACGCCGGGCGAGCCGGACTCCTACTACCCCAACAAGTACCGCAACTACGCCCGTGACATCAACACGGATGACGCGCAGGGTGCCGCCTCGTCAGAGTGGGCGTTCTCGCTCGGCAAGAAGACGGCCTTCGTCGTCGATGACGGCCAGACCTATGGCCAGGGCATCGGGCGCGCGTGGGCGCAGCACTTCGGCAAGATCGGCGGCAAGGTCGTCAGCGCCAACGGAGGCTCCGAGAGCTACGACCCGAAGGCGACCGACTACAACGCCCTCGCGCAGAAGATCAAGTCGTCCGGCGCGGACGTCGTGTTCGTCGGTGCGATCACCGGTCAGGGCACGCCCAAGCTCTGGAAGGACATCAAGGCCGCAAATCCGGATATCACGATGTTCGGACCTGACGGCGTCAACGAGAAGACATGGGCCGACGGCGCCGGTTCGGCCGCCAATGGCACCTATCTCACCTTCGGCGGCGTCGACGTGAGCCAGCTGACGGGCCCCGGCAAGACCTGGGCGGATGCCTACAAGGCCGCCAACGGCGGCACGCAGCCCCCGTTCTACGCGGCATACGGCCACGCGGCCGGAGAAGTCGTGCTGGCCGGCCTGACCAAGGCCGGGACCAACGACCGCGGCAAGGTGCTGCAGGCGATCATGGGCACGAGTGCGCTGGACACCGTCATCGGTTCCTTCACGCTCGATCCCAACGGCGACCCGAAGGGTGGGGTCATCTCGAGCTACATCATGGGCGCCGCGTGGCCCCCGGTGTACAAGGGAGTCATCACCCAGTCCAAGTAGCGATCGTGCCTCGTTGGTGAGGCAGGGACTCGGGGCGGGCCTCCAGGCCCGCCCCGACCTCATATCTACCGCTCCTGGCGTCCGCTATCCGAGGATCGCCGCCGTATGGATCAACTCATCCAGACGCTCATCATCGGATTTGCCGATGGCTTGATCTTCGCCCTCGTCGCACTCGGCTATACCCTCGTTTACGGGATCATCGAACTCATCAATTTCGCCCATGGCGACGTCTTCATGATCGGGTCGCTGATCGCCTTCGCGCTGATCGCACCCACCGCCGTCGGCGGGCTCGGCTTCTTCCAGATCACGGCGGCCACGCCGGTCCCCCTGATGATCGGCGAGATCCTGGCCACCCTCGCCATCACCATCGTGCTGACCGCGGGTCTCAACATGGGGATCGAGCGACTGGCCTACCGGCCCCTGCGCCACGCGCCAAAGCTGGCCCCGCTCATCGCGGCGATCGGGATGAGCTTCGTCCTGCAGAACGTGGGCGTCGTCCTCGCCGGATCGAACCAGCGCACCATCGAGAACATCTTCCCGACCACGAACCTCCTGTCGTCCTTCGGGATCACGGCGGTCTCGATCACGGCGGGACAGGTGTTCGTCGGCGTCGTCACGCTCCCGCTCCTGTTCGGTCTCAGCTGGTTCGTGGCCAGCACGCGACAGGGGCGCGCGATGCGCGCGACCGCCCAGGATCCCGACACCGCAGGATTGATGGGCGTCGACGTGAACCGGACGATCGCGATCACCTTCATCATCGGCGGCGCGCTGGCCGGCGCGGCCGGCGTGGTCCAGATCCTCTACAACAACGTGACGGTCTGGAACCTGGGCTTCCGGTTCGGCCTGATCTCCTTCACGGCCGCCGTCCTCGGGGGGATCGGCAACATGCGGGGGGCCGTCCTGGGCGCCATGATCCTGGGCGTCGTCAGCGCGATCAGTGATCGATATATCTCCGCGAACTGGACCCAGGCGATCGTCTTCGGCGTCCTGATCGCGATCCTCGTCTTCAAGCCTTCCGGCCTCATGGGTCAGCAGCTGGCGGACCGGGCATGAGCGCGACCACCGACGCCCCCGCGACCGGCGCGAGTGCCTGGTTCGGGCACCTCGGCTCCGCGCTCAGCGGGATGGGGCGCGCGTATCGCAACGACATTCGTGATCGACGAGGACGGACCGTCGCCCTGACGGTCATCGTCGTCGCGGCGCTCCTCCTTCCGTTCATCAACCAGTACTTCCTCGAAGGCTTCAGCCGCAACGTCTTCCCCCTGCCGATCCCGGACGCGACGGTCATGACCTTCATGATGATCTTCGCGATCATGGCGGTCGGCCTGAACATCGTGGTCGGGTTCGCTGGCCTCCTCGACCTTGGCTACGTGGCGTTCTACGCGATCGGCGCCTACGTCGCGGCATTCCTGGCCTCGCCGCACTGGTCCGCCCTGGGGCTCAATCTCACCTTCCTCGGGAACGTGCCGCCCGGGTCGTTGGGTGTGCATCTGCCGTTCTGGATCATCGTCCCGATCGCGATCGTGGTGGTCGCCACCTTCGGTGCGCTGCTCGGCGCACCCACCCTGCGGCTTCGCGGTGACTACCTGGCGATCGTGACCCTGGGGTTCGGGGAGATCGTGCCGCTCGTCTTCAAGAACCTCTCCAGCCTGACCCTCTCCGTCAACCTGGGACCGATCAACATCGCCCTCAACAACGTCAACGTGACCGGCGGCGTCCAGGGCATCAACCCGATCGACCCACCATTCCTGCCGTTCTTCAACATCCTCTTCGACTCCCGGTCCGGACCCCTCGCGGTCTACCTGGGCGTCTTCCTGCTCGCGGTCACCATCCTCGTCGCCCGCAACCTGGAACACTCGAGGATCGGGCGCGCCTGGATGGCGATCCGGGAGGACGAGACCGCAGCCGAGATGATGGGCGTCAACACCGTCCGAACCAAGCTGCTGGCCTTCGCGCTCGGAGCGAGCGCGGCCGGCATCGCGGGCGCCTTCCAGGCGGCATACCTGGGGGCCACGACGTCCGACTTCTTCGAGTTCTCGACCTCGATCCTGGTCCTGATCATGATCATCCTTGGCGGGATCGGGAACATCTGGGGCGCCGTCGTCGGGGCCATCACGCTGACGTACATCGACAAGTCGTTCCTGCCGTACCTGGGTCAACGAGTGCAGGACAGCCCGCTCCCGCTTCCCAACCCGGCCCAGTACAACTTCCTCCTGTACGGGATCATCCTGCTCGTCATGATGCGGTTCCGGCCGCAGGGCTTCCTGCCAAACCGCCAGCGCGTGGCCGAGCTGAGTGTCGTGGGCGTGGAGGAGGCGGAGGCCGAGATGGTCGAGGTCGCCGCAGAGGCGGAGAGCGAGTCCGGATCGGAGCTGGAATTGCCGGCCGCCATCGAGCTCGACAACCTCAGCGCCGCGCCGCCCGGTCAGGACGAGATCGGACCCGATGCCCGCGCTCCCGAGACGCCCGGTGAGGCTCGCGACCTGTGACCGCCAACACCGCCCCGAACCAGGACCCGCGACCCGTCGTTCCCCCCATCGAGGACGTCGGCGACGGCGGCCCTCTCGTGCATGCCCGCGGCGTGACCAAGAAGTTCGGCGGCCTGACCGCGGTCAACAACGTCGACTTCGATATCCCGCGCGGCTCGATCGTCTCGCTCATCGGACCGAACGGCGCCGGCAAGACGACCTTCTTCAACATGATCACCGGCTACTACACCCCGACCACCGGCGAGATCAGCTTTGACGGCCGGACGATCGCGTCGAGCGCGAGCGGCAAGATCCGCTCGAAGAAGCCGCACGAGGTCACGGCCATGGGGATCGGCCGAACCTTCCAGAACATCCGGCTGTTCGGCGCCATGTCGGCTCTCGACAATGTCCGGGTCGGCCTGAACGTCCACCTGAAGAGCCACTGGTGGGACTCGGTCCTGCGCACGCCCGCGATGCTCCGCGAGGAGCAGGCCGCGATCGACGAGGCGATGGGCCTGCTCGACCTGGTCAACCTGCGGCCACGCGCAGAGACCTGGGCACGCAACCTGCCCTACGGCGATCAGCGCCGGCTCGAGATCGCCCGGGCGTTGGCGACGCGACCCAAGCTCCTGCTCCTGGACGAGCCGACGGCGGGGATGAACAACAGCGAGACCCGCGAGATGACCGATTTCATCCGGAAGCTCCGGGCCGAGCTGGGTCTGACGGTCCTCCTGATCGAGCACGACATGCGCGTCGTGATGGGGATCAGCGACCGGGTCACCGTGCTGGACTACGGCGAAGTGATCGCGGAGGGACGCCCCGAGGAGGTCCGGGCGGACAAGCGGGTCATCGAGGCCTACCTCGGCCGCGGCGCGGCGGAGGCCTGAGATGCCCCTCCTCGAACTGAAGGACATCCACACGTATTACGGCGCCATCCACGCCCTGCGCGGGATCTCGATGACGATCGACGAGGGTGAGATCGTCACCCTCATCGGCTCGAATGGCGCCGGCAAGTCGACGACGCTGCGAACGATCTCGGGGCTCCTGAAGCCTCGACAAGGCGAGATCCGGCTCCGCGACAAGCGCATCGACGGGATCCCGCCGCACGAGATCGTGACGCTTGGCGTCTGCCAGAGCCCCGAAGGCCGCCGCGTCTTCGCCAGGATGTCGGTCCACGAGAACCTGGAGATGGGCGCCTTCTCCAGGCGCGATACCGCCGCCGTGACCGCGGACTTCGAACGGGTCTACACGCTGTTCCCCCGTCTCCGGGAGCGCACCGCCCAGCGGGCCGGCACGCTGTCCGGCGGCGAGCAGCAGATGCTCGCGATCGGTCGTGCGCTGATGGCGGCGCCAAAGCTCCTGCTCCTCGACGAGCCCTCGATGGGCCTTGCGCCCATCCTCGTCGAGCAGATCTTCGAGATCATCACGACCATCAACAAGCAGGGGACGACGGTGCTGCTCGTCGAGCAGAACGCGCTCATGGCGCTCGGGGTCGCGAACCGTGGCTACATCCTGCAGACTGGCGAGATCGTCCTGTCCGACGCTGCCGCCTCGCTCGCCCGCAACCCGGCCGTCAGGGACGCCTACCTCGGAGGCGGCTGACCCGTTCCGCGATGAGCGGCATGACCCCGGTCCAACGCCCTCGCTTCTTCCTCGAAGGACGGGGCAACAAGGCCCTCGGCTTCCTGGTCGTCGTCCTGACGATCGCCCTGGTCAAGCCCTGGGGACTTGTCGGGACCACGACACCCGAGCCAAGTGCCGCCCTGGCCGTGACACCGAAGCCTTCGCCGTCATCGCCGGCGACACCGGATCCCGCCGACCTGCTGTCGAGGACCTATGACCCACTGGTCTTCGGCGACCACGAGCTCCAGCCGGCGTGGGGGCTGTGGCCGGCCGGCTACCTCGTCTCGTTCGGCTTTGCGATGCGCGCCGAACCGTCGAGTCTCCCGAGCGGCCCTCCGGCCTCCTCGGCGAAGCCCGATCCAGCGGCCCCGATCTGGCCGGCCGCGATCGACATCCCGCTCGGCAATCACCTCCTGCTCATCGGCGTGGACACGCCGATCGGCTTCTCGGTCGATCGGATCCAGCTCGTCCGTCGCGCGGCCGACGGGACGATCACGAACGTGGCCGTGAAGCGCCTCGCATCGCCCTGGCCCTCCCATTTCACGGTGATCGCGATCGACACCGGGAACGCCACGCCTCGCATCGACTTCTGGTCGCCGGGCGACTATCGGCTCGAGCTCACCATCGACCCCGGTCCGATCGTTCGATCGGTCGAGGTGCGGGTCGAGGGACCGGTCCTGGTCGCGCCCACACCCTCTGCGCCGCCGCCCTGAGACACAGCGTCCCGGTTCGCCATCGCGGCGAGCGAGGGCCGATACCATGTCGCGATGGACCTTGGACTGACAGGGGCGCGAGCGCTGGTCGGCGGTGGCAGCGGCGGGCTGGGTGGCGCCATCGCCGCGACCCTCCGCGCCGAAGGCGCGACGATCGGGCTGATCGGCCGACCTGGCGACCACCTCGAGGCCGCCGCCGCACGGCTCCAGGCACGCGCCGTCCCGGCCGACCTCGCCACGCCCGAAGGGCCGGCCCTTGCGGTCGAATCGGCGGTCGCGGCCTTCGGTGGTCTGGACCTGCTGGTGGTGAACTCCGGTGGACCGCCGCCAGGCCGCTTCTCCGAGCTGGACGAGGCGGCCTGGCAGACCGCCATCGATGGCACGCTGTGGAGCTCCATCCGCCTGCTCCGCGCCGCTCTGCCGCACCTGCGCGAGGGTCGGGACCCGGCCATCCTGGTCGTGCTGTCCAGCTCCGTTCGTGAGCCGATCGCCGGTCTGACCACCTCGAACCTGACCCGCCCGGGGCTGGCCGGTCTGATCAAATCGCTGGTCGAGGAGATCGTGCCGGTGCGCATCAACGGCCTCGCACCGGGGCGCTTCGCGACGGATCGGATCGCGCAGATCGACGCCGCCAGGTCGCGCTCGACGAATGAGCCTGTGGAGGAGATCCAGCGCCGGACCATCGAGCGGATCCCGCTGGGACGATATGGCGACCCCCTCGAGCTCGGCCGGCTGGCGGCATTCCTGCTTTCGCCTGCCGCCTCATACGTCACCGGCGCGATCGTCCCCGTCGACGGCGGGATGATCCGGGCGCTGCCCTAGGCCCAAATGGTCGGCCGGGCGGGCCCAGCGGTCAGCGATACGCCGATTCCCGGGTCATCAGGTAGGCCGCCCGGGCGAGGATGGCCAGTCCGATCCCGGCGAGCCAGAGCCCCGGGCCGTTGGTCAGGACCTGCGCCGGGGCAGTGAACTGCAATGCGCCGACCATGGCCAGGTCGACGACCCGCCAGCCGAAGCCGATCCAGCCGACGGCCGCCAGGATGGCGAAGGAGAGCCAGCGATCGAGTCCGACGGGCCGATCGCCCGCCGCGAATGGCAGGGCGAGAAGCGCAAGGGTCGCGATCCCGACCAGGAAGACGAGGATCCCGCTGCCCGCCAGGCCGTTGCCCGATTCGGCGGTGATCCCGGGTGTCCCGCCGACCTGCCACCAGGGCACGATGCAGCCGATGACCATCAGCGCGGCGCCGACCGCCGCGAGCGTTCGACCGCGCCCGAGTGACCGACGCTGCATCGTCATCCGCCGGACGGCTCGGTGTAGACCTCGGGCTTGAGCACGCCGACGTACCGGAGGTTTCGGTAGAGCTCGGCATAGTCCAGCCCGTAGCCGACCACGAACTGATCCGGGATGGTGAAGCCCGTGTAGTCGACCGGGATCTCGACCAGGCGCCGCGCCGGCTTGTCCAGCAGCGTGCAGATGCGGAGCGACGCGGGGGCCTTGCCGCGCAGATAGCGGATCAGGTAGTTGAGGGTCAGACCGGTGTCGATGATGTCCTCGACGATCAGGACATCCTCATCGGCGATGCTCGCCGACAGATCCTTGAGGATCCGGACCAGACCGGAAGACTCGGTCGCGGATCCGCCGTACGAGCTGACCTCCATCAAGTCGATCCGGAGCGGGATGTCGATCGCACGCATCAGGTCGGCCATGAACGGCAGCGAGCCCTTGAGCACCGATACCAGCGTCACCCGTCGGCCGGCGTAGTCGGCGCTGATCCGGGCGCCGAGCTCCCGCACACGGCCGGCGATCTCGTCCTCGGTCAGCAGGATCTCGGCGACGTCGCCGTGGAGGTCGGCAACTTCATTCATGAGCGGATCGCGGGTCCTTTCGTCGCAAGGTCGATGGCGCGGGCCCGGCGGCGGCGATGGCGCGTCGGCGCGGCGATGAGCTCGGCCGGTGTCACCGGATCTGCTGCCGACGCGAGGAGGGTATCGGGTCGACCATGCGGCGCTGCGACCTGCCCCGAGGTCCCGGACAGGCCATCGACCAGCGCCAGCTTGCCGTACTTGAGCATCAGCGCCCGGAAGTCACGCGCATAGAACAGCTTGACGTTGAGGTCGGGGTAGAGCTCGCGCAGCCGGCGCAGCTTGCGGTTCTTCTTGCGGACGAGCTTCTGGCGAAGCGTCGTCATCTCGAGATAGAGGTCGAGGTCGGGCAGGTAGAAGTCAGGGGAGAAGCTTTCAACGACGTCACCGTCGAGGTTCCACAGGATCGGGAAGGTGTCCGGCTCGTACTCCCAGCGAACCGCGTAGAAGTCGAGGATCCGCGACATCTCGGCCTCGCTGGCGTGCGCGAACGCCGCGGTCACCGGCCGAGCCAGGTGACGAGATCCCCGTCCCAGGCGGCGAGATCCCTGCGGACGGCCTCGACATCGGCGGCCGTGATGGCCGGACGCGCGTTCGCGCCGTAGGCCGGACGCGTGTTGCTACTGCGAGCCGCGCTGGATGGTGACGGATCCTCGCCGACGTCGAGGAACGGGGCGCCATCGGGTCCGGGGCGGGAAAGAAGAAGGCCGACCGCGGAGCTCCCGCAGACCGGGCAGTCCAGCTCCACGAAGGCCAGGTCGTCGCGCCGCGCGAGCGTCCTGATCCGTCCGGTCGGGACGGCTGCCCCGCAGGCGGTGCACGTGGCGCCGTCCGGGAGCAGAAAAGGACGATCGCGGTGATCCATCGGCCGCCAGTCTACCGGAGCGGCCGGTCCGGGGCCCGTCGCCGGACGGTCGGGCGCTCCGCGTCGCCGCGCGTCATACCCCCAGGGGGTATAGTGACGGCAGGCTGCCGCCCGGTGTGCCGCGCGCGAGGACGATGACCACCGATGAGCCCGACCGAGGGACGCCGCACGGCGGCACCGCCCGACCCGAGCCACTTCCGCCACAGCTACTCGAAGGACAAGACCCAGCTGATCCGCCGCCTGTCGCGGATGGAAGGCCAGGTCCGCGGCATCGCCCGGATGATCGAGCGAGAGGAATATTGCGTCGACATCCTCCAGCAGACCGCGGCGCTTCGGGCGGCGGTCGACTCGCTCTCGATCATGGTCCTCGAGGATCATGTCGGCGGATGCGTCCGGACAGCGGCCGAGCAGGGCCGGGCCGACGAGTACGTGGACGAGGTGATCGATGTCGTCCGCCGCACGCTTGGACGCCCGGTCCGAGGCGCCGGACGCTCCGGTTGACGGGCCCCCGGGTTATCCACGAATCCACCGGCGCTCGCCGGGTTGGTGGAAAAGCCGGTTGACGGAGGGACGGTTCGACCTCTACCGTCCGGCATCCGCACTGCGGCTGGAGCAAGGGTAACGCGGTCCGCCAGGGGTCAGGGGGAACCCGGCCGAGAACCGAACGGACCGCGGAAGACCGACGCATGGCCGGCGGTGCGAGACGATGTCGACGCCGGGAGCGGCGCCGCGCGGTGGACGGCACGCGAGCCACAGGAGGTGCGCCGTACCGCCAGTGCGTGACCCGCTCCCGACGCTCGTCGACCAGACCCCGCCGCTCCCAGCGGCATATTCGGTCGCCCTCGAGACGGGTCTGGCTGCCCTTCGGCTCGAGCTCACGACGGATGCCCGGGCGTCGATCGACGGACATGCGCGCCTCCTGATCGCATGGACGGCGGCCATCAACCTGACCGCGATCCGGGATCCGGCTGAGATCGCGCTGGCACATGTCATCGACAGCCTGAGCGGGCTCGCGATCCTCGCCGAGCGCGGAGCCGACCGGTATATCGATCTCGGGTCGGGCGGCGGATACCCGGGCCTCCCGATCGCGGCGGCGCTGCCCGCCGCGAGAGCGCTGCTCCTCGAACCGATCGCCAAGAAGTCGGGCTTCCTGACGGTGGTCGCCGCGGCCACGGGGCTGGCCGAGACCGTCGAGGCGGCGCCGGTCAGGGCCGAGGCGCTGGCGGCCGATCGGCGCCATCGGGGGCGCTGGCCGGCGGTGACCGCCCGTGCCGTCGCCGGGCTCGCTGAACTCGTCGAACTGGCGTTCCCGCTCCTGGCACCCGGCGGCTGTCTGGTCGCCTGGAAACGCGGCGAGATCGAGTCCGAGCTGGCCGCCGCGGATCGCGCGATGGCCGCGCTTGGCGGCGGCACGCTCGACGTCCGACCGGTCGATCTGCCGGGGCTCGCCGGCCATCGGCTGGTCGTGGCGACGGCCCGCGGCGACGTCCCGCCGGCCTACCCACGCGATCCGGGCGTCCGCAGGCGGCGGCCATGGTAGGCGGTGCAGACTGCTAGATTCGACGAGTGCGAATCGTCGTGGTCTCCGACATCCACAGCAATCTCGTGGCGCTCGACGCCATCCTCGCCAAGGTGGGTGCGGTCGACGGCATCTGGCATCTCGGTGACGTCGTGGGGTACGGCCCGGAACCTGATGCGGTCGTCGATCGGCTGACCACGCTCGGGGCGATCGGCGTGCGTGGCAACCACGACGCGGCGGCCGCCGGTGGCGCCGAGATCGACTGGTTCAACCCCGAAGCGAAGGCCGCGATGGAGTGGACCCGGACGGCCATCTCCGAGACGACCCGTGCCTGGCTGGCCGCCTTGCCCCTCCGCCGGCTCGAATCCGACTTCACGCTGGTCCATGGCAGCCCGCGCGACCCGATGTGGGAGTACGTCACCTCGCCGGCACTCGCGCGGGCCGGCCTGTCGGCGATCTCCACCGAGCATGGGCTCCACGGCCACACCCACGTCCCGATCGCGTTCACCCAGGTCGACGGCCGGATGCGCACGCTCGCGCCGCGGGCCGGGAACACCGTCGTCCTCGGCGAGGGTCGGACGTTCCTCAACCCTGGCAGCGTCGGGCAGCCTCGCGATGGCGATCCGCGGGCGAGCTGTCTCGTGCTCGATACCGAGGCGGGGACGGCGACCTGGGCGCGGGCGACCTACGATCTCGAAGCTGTCGGCGCCGCGATGCGCGCTGCCGGTCTGCCGCCCCGCCTCGCCGACCGACTGCGCGTTGGCGCCTGACGACCGGCCTTGATCGGCGGCCGGCGTCCGCTCCAGGGGCGCAAGCCGGGCGACCGACGGGTTCGCGTCGAACGGCCGCACGCTCCGTATTTCCGCTACACCGGACCGGGCCAGCTGATGGCCAAGGAGGCGGCCAGCGCGCCGACCACCTCGACCGGTCGATGGTGGGCGTCGATCCGCGGCTTCTTCGTCGGTCGTCCCCTGGCCAGCGAGGAGGAGCTCGGCGAGCGACTGTCGAAGAAGAAGGCGCTCGCGATCTTCAGCTCGGATGCGATCAGCTCGTCGGCCTACGCGACCGAGGAGATCCTTCGCGTCCTGATCCTCGGCGGCATCACGGCGCTCGCCTATGGCCTCGAGATCAGCATCGCGATCTCCGTCCTGCTCGTCGCCGTGGCCATCAGCTACCGGCAGATCTGCGTCGCCTACCCGACCGGCGGCGGCTCCTACTCGGTCTCGCGCCGGAACATCGGCCGGACCGTCTCGCTCATCGCCGCGTCGGCGCTGCTCATCGACTACGTGATGACGGTCGCGGTCTCGACCTCATCCGCGGTCGAGCAGATCACGTCGGCCTTTCCGGCGCTCCTCGACGCGCGCGTGCTGATCGGGGTCGTGGCCATCTCGCTGATCACGCTGGGCAACCTGCGCGGGCTGCGCGAGGCGGGCAGCATCTTCGCGATCCCGACCTACCTGTTCATCGGCTCGGCGCTGCTGATGATCGGGGTCGGATCGTTCCGGATCCTGGTGCTGGGTGAAGGGAGCAGCTACGGCCCCGAGCTCCAGTCGCAGATCACCGGGACCCTGCAACCGCTCTCGATCATCCTCCTGCTGCGTGCGTTCGCAGCCGGCGCGGTGGCCCTGACCGGCACTGAGGCGATCGCGACCGGCGTGCCGGCCTTCCAGCCGCCCGAATCGAGGAACGCGGCGGCGACGCTCGGGATCATGGCCGGCCTGCTCGCCATCCTGTTCATCGGGATCACCTTCCTCGCCGTCAATCTCGGGATCGCGCCACCAGGGTTCGGTCAGCACCAGACGGTCATCGCCCAGGTGGCCAGCCGGGTCTACGGCGACGGCATCCCGTTCTACCTCTTCCAGGCATTCACCGCCCTGCTCCTGTTCCTCGCGGCGAACACCAGCTTCAACGCCTTCCCCAGGCTGTTGGCCATCCTCGCCGGTGACGGCTACATGCCACGCCAGTTCGCGCTGCGCGGCGACCGGCTCGCCTACTCGTGGGGGATCCTCGTGCTGGCCAGCCTGGCGGCGGCGCTGATCTACATCTTCAAAGGCGAGACACACCTGTTGATCCCGCTCTACGCGGTGGGCGTCTTCATCGACTTCACCATCAGCCAGACCGGGATGATCCGCCACTGGCTGCGCGAACGCTCGCCTGGCTGGCGCCGTCGCCTCGCGATCAACGCGTTCGGCGCCGTGCTGACCGGTGGCGTCGCGGTCATCGTCATCTCCGTCAAGTTCTTCGATGGGGCCTGGATCGTGCTCGTGCTCATCCCGCTGATCGTGGGCTCGATGTCGTTCATCCATCGCCAGTACGAAGCGCAGGAGCTCGAGCTGCT
>DASYJV010000104.1:0-8592 GCA_035996105.1 Candidatus Limnocylindrales bacterium
TCGTGGCCGTGCTGGCCGGTCGCGGCGACCCCGACCTGATCCTCGACGTGCGAATCACCGGCGTCCGGCCGGACGACCTCGACCTCGACATCGACGAGATCGAGAGCAAGCTCAAGCCATCGTTCATGAAGGTCCGCGTCCGCGATGTCTCGGCACCGGCCCTGACGGAGGGCCCGTTGCCCTCGGCCGATACCATCGCCGGGGCGTTCATCCGCGACCTCGAGGCACGCATCACGGAGCTCGAGGCGGCAGGCTCGCTGACCGAAGCCGCCGAGCAGCGCGATGCGCTCCGTCTCGGGCGCCTGCTCCTGGCCGGCCGAGAGGTCGCGCTGTGAGGGTCCGCAAGCTGTCGGGCCGCGACTTCCGGCGCTATCGCACCTTCGACATGGAGTTCGCGCCGGGCCTGACGGTCGTCCGTGGCCCCAACGAGGCCGGCAAGAGCACCGTCCAGCGTGCGCTCGAGCTCGCGCTGACCCGCCGGGCGACCAGCACCGCCGCTGAGCTCGAGAGTCTTCGACCGTGGGCCGCACCACCCGACGCGCGCTCGATCATCACGGTCGAATTCGAGCAGGACGAGGGCGACGGGCTCAAGACCGGCGTCCTCGAGAAGACCTTCGCGGGCGCGAAGGGGACGGTCAAGCTCGACTACGACGGCCAGTCGATCACCGATCCGGCCCTCGCCGACCAGGTCATGGCCGAGCTGACCGGCATCCCGACCGAAGGCTTCTTCCGGTCGACCGCTTCGGTCCGGCATTTCGAGCTGAGCGACCTGTCGCGCGATGAGGGCGCGCTGCGCGACCGGCTCCAGGCGTCGATCAGCGGCGCCGATCGCGGGACCAGCCGCGCGCGCAAGAAGCTCGACAAGGCGCTCCACGAGCTGACCACCCGGGGCGACCGGAACCCCGGACGCCTCAAGGTCGCCGAGCGATCCGTGGAGCTGGCGAAGGAGGCGGTCGACGAAGGAGAGCTCGCGCTCGTCCAGCTCGAACACGATCGCGACGCGCTGGCCGTCGCGCGAGATCATCGGACCGCGGCCGATGCCAGCCTCGCCGAGCGCCGGAGCCTGTTGGACAAGGCGCGTCAGGCCGAGCGGATCGCCGCCGAGCGCGACACCGCGACCGAGCGCTATGAGCGCTACCGCCAGGCGGTCGAGCTGCTCGGCGAGGTGCACACGCTGGCAAGCTCCCATCCATCGGCCAACCCGTTGCCGGTCATCCGCGGCGGGGTCGAGCGGCTGCGCAAGCTGGACGGTCGGATCCGCGAGCTGCGGGCGATGCTCTCCGGAGAGGTCGACGTCCAGTTCGAGGTCGCGCCGGAGCCGACCTGGAAGCCCCTCTCGCGCGCCTCGATCGCGCTCGTCGTCGTCGGCCTCGTTCTGGCCGGGGGGCCCGTCGTCCTCAAATACCTCGGCATCGTCGATCTCGGCATCGTCGTCGGGGCGATCGGTGCGGTCCTCGCGATCGTGGGGCTCGTCATGGCCGGTGTGGCCATCTGGATCCGGCGCGGCGTCAAATTCCAGACCCAGTTGCGCGACATCGAGATCGACCGGCGCCTGCGCGGGCGTTCGGAGATCGAGGCGGAGCTCGTCGACACCGTCTCGAAGTCCGAGGCGCAGCTCGGCGCCCTCGGCCTGACCGAGTTGGCCGAGGCGGAAGACCTGCTCACGCGCGAGGAGGCGCACGTCTCGCAGATCGAGCGGATCACCGCGCAGCTCGAAGGGCTCGTCGGCAAGGAGCCGCCCGATTCGCTCCCCACCCTGCGCGACGCGGCCGCGCTCGAGATCTCGCAGAAGACCAGCGCGCTCGAGGCCCTCGGGCCGATCGCCAAGGAGCCTCGTGCCCGGGAACGCCTCGAGGTGGAGGTCCGCGAGCAGGAGGAGGCCCTCGAACGTGCCCGCGACGAGGAGGCCAACGCCCGGGCGCGGGTCGAGGCCAACGCGATCGATGCGGAAGAGGTCGCCGGGATGTCCGAGGTGCTGGTGGCCTGGCGTGAGCAGCTCGCCGCGGCACAACGCCGCGAGCGCGTCTTCTCCGCGACCCTGGAGGCGATCGACCGGGCCGAGCAGGCGACCATGAAGACGGCGACCCGCTACCTCGAGACGCACATGGTGCGCGACCTCGCCGACGTGACCGGCGGCCGATACCGCCGCGTACGGGTCGACGACAAGACGCTCGACATCGAGGTCCATGCCCCGGAGAAGGAAGACTGGGTCAAGGTCAGCTCGCTCAGTCAGGGGACGCTCGACCTCGTCTACCTGGTGGCCCGGCTCGGGCTCGTGCGTCTGGTCACGGGCGACCGTCGGCCGCCCCTCGTCTTCGACGATCCGTTCGTGACCCTCGACGATGGCCGCGCCGCTCGTGCACTGGGTCTCCTCAAGCGGGTGGCCGCCGACTTCCAGGTCATCTACCTCACGACGTCCGACCGGTATGACGCGGCTGCCGACGCGGTGGTCGTCCTCGATGGCCCGACGACCGTGGATGAAGCGGTTGGAACCGGCGCGTCCGGAGCGGCGACTCCGGTCGGGGCCGCACCGGCCGCCGCGCCCGCCACGACCCGCCGCCGCCCCTGAACGATCTCGGCGGCGCGCAGACCGCGACGGTCATCCTCGGTCTCATCTCCGCCGCGGCGTGGGGCTGCGGCGACTTCGGCGGTGGCCTGCTGAGCCGTCGATCGGCGCTCTTCGGGGTCGTCCTCATCTCGCAGTTCGTGGGGATGCTCGTGGCACTCGGGCTGGCCCTGGCAGGGGCCGAAACCCTCCCGCTCCCGTCCGACCTGGCGTGGAGCGTGGTCGCCGGCGTCGCCGGCGGGATCGGGATCACCGCGCTCTATCGCGGCCTCGCGGTCGGGCGGATGGGGATCGTCGCGCCGGTCACCGGGGTCATCGCCGCGCTCATCCCGGTCAGCGCGGGGATCGTCCTGGAGGGCGTGCCGCCGACGCTCGTGCTGGTCGGGATCGCGCTCGCCATCGTCGCGGTCGTGCTCGTTTCGCGGGTCCGGGACGAGGGCACCGGCCCGTCCGGACTCGGCCTGGCCCTGGTCGCGGGCGTGGCCATCGGCGGCTTCGGCGTCTGCATCGCGCAGATCAGCAACGGCCACGCCTTCGGAGCGCTGGTCCTGGTCCGCGGAGCCGAAGCGATCCTCGTTGCCGGCACGGTCCTCGTGACGCGTTCGGCCTGGCGGCCTCCCGGTCGGCTCGTGCCCGGGATCGCCGTGGTCGGTGTCCTCGACATGGTCGGCAACGGCGCCTTCATCCTCGCGGCCCAGGCCGGCGCCCTCGCCGTCGCCGCGGTCCTGTCCTCGCTCTACCCGGTGACGACGGTCATCCTCGCCGGCGTAGTGCTCCACGAGCGGGTGACCCGGGTCCACGCGCTGGGGATCGCGCTGGCGATCGGAGCCATCGCCTGCATCGCCGCCGGTTCGACGCCCTAGACTCCAACGATCATGACCGACCCCAGCACGCCGGCCCCGCTCGAGCCCGTCTGGCTCATCGAGGCGACATACGCGCCGGACGCCGCCGAGACACGCGTCCCGTTCCGTGGCCGCCACCTTGCGCGACTCTACGACCTGATGGAGGCCGGGGTCCTCATCGAGGCTGGGGCGTTCCTCGACGTCTCGTCATCGATCCTGATCGTGCGCGCGCCCGACGAGGCGGCTGCGCTCGAGATCGCCCGCGCGGACATCTACGTGGCGAACGGCGTCTGGGTCGAGGTTCGCGCCCGAGCCTTCGGGCATGTCGTCAGGCCGGGATCCGCCGGACCCTGACGAGGTCGACCTCGGCTGGGTCGCTCAGGATGACCACCTGGGCGAACCCTTCGCGGAGCAGAGAGGGGGCGGGGCCGTCGAGCGACCTGCGCAGCTGGGCGAGGTGGTGCCGGATGACCGATCCATCGACGATGCGGGACATCCGCGCCGCGTTCCTCGCAAGGACGGTCGCCGTCGGCAGGTCGAGCACGATCGCGACGGCCGGCAGCCCGGCCGCAGCCGCCCGAGCGAGGAGCGCTCGACGGGAGGCCGGCTGGACGCTTGTCGCGTCGACCACTGTCAGCCGACCCGCCGCCAGGCGCTGTCCGAGCGCTCGATGCAGTCGCCCGAACGCCGCCTTCGTCGCCGCCTGATCCGCCTCGTCGCCAGCGACCATCGCCCGGAAGCGGTCCGACGATAGGATCTCGTCAGGGGCGAAGTGCCGGCTGGCGAAGGTCGATTTCCCCGCGCCGGCGGCCCCGACCAGGACGACCATGCTGGGATCGGGGATGACGATCTCGGCTGGCACTAGGACGCGGCGCGCCGGACCTCGTACCCGCCACCCTCGGCGGCACGGATCTCGTAGGCGGGCTGGTCATAGAGCGCCGGGCCGCGCCGCACCTGGCCGTCGGCCAGCCGGAATCGCGAACCGTGCCACGGGCATTCGATGCAGCCATCGATGAACGTTCCCTGCGCGAGCGGGCCGCCGGCATGTGAGCAGGTCGCGTGGAGGGCGTGGATCGTATCGGCGATCCGGACCAGGACGAGCTCGTTCACGCCGGCCCTCGCCTTCGTCGGGGTCGCTTCGGGGAGTGTCGCGAGGTCCGTCACGTCCCCGGTCTCGAGCCGCACCCATTTGGTCCCGGCGCCCCGGAACGCGTGCCGGCTGACCATGTTGCCGAAGACATAGACGACGTCGCCGCCGACATACGCACCGGCGATCACGATCAGGAAGCCGACCAAGGAGAGCACGGTCGGGATCGTCCGGTCGGTCGGGCTGGTGAGTCGCAGCACGAGCGAGACCAGCAGTCCCAGCAGTGCGACGACCATCAGCGTCGAATGGAGGGTGGCCCGCACGAGCGCGGTCCCGTCCGTGTCGGCATAGTCGGCGGCGCCCGTGACGGCTGCCCCGATCATGAACAGGATCGTCGCCACGAGCGCGATGTCCGCTGCGCCCTTCTGACCCATGAGGTCGAGGACGACGGTGAGCAGGAGGGTGCCGATCGGGATATCGGTCGCGGCGGCATGGAGCGGGTGTCCGAGCCAGGCGCCGTTCAGGATGTCCTTGACTGGCCGTATCGGGCGGAACAGCGCCCCGAGCCAGCGTTTGTTGAAGTCACCGAAGGGTTGCGCCCATCCATCCTGCGCGGCGACCAGGCGTGCGATCAGACGAGCCATCGATGCATCTACCTCCCGCGGCGAGTGTATCCACAGACCGTCCACATCGTTCGCAACTTCGGGGATAACTTTCTGACACATCGCTGCAACTTCGTGGACAAGCCGGTTGTGGCGCCGTACGCCCCGGCCGTACATTTCGTCTTGCCCGAAGGGGCAGGTTGAACCGCCAGACCGGTTCGAGGAGCGATCCTCGGGACGGTCCCGGGAACCAGGTTCGCAGGTCGCAAGGCCGGCGAGCGAGGGACCCGGCGACGACCAGGGACTGCGGATTTATTCGCAGCTTCTGGACCCGTCGAACGGAGGTCCCCACCAGTTCCTTCGGGCGCTTTCGTGTCCGGCGCAGGCGGCTCGGCCATCGGCTAGGCTCCCCGGATGCCCCTCACCGCAACCTTGACCCCGGCGCCGAGCCGCCCCGCGCAGGATTGGCGCATCCTCCTCGCGGTCTTCTGGGTCACCTCGATGGTCGAGGGGCTCGGCGTCAGCCAGATCTTCGCCCTGCTGCCGACCTACCTGCGCGAGATGGGCGTCCCCGACAGCCAGCGCCTTGCGTTCGTCGGGATCTTCAGCGCGCTGATCTTCGTCGTCGGGATGCCGCTCGTGCCGCTCTGGGGTGCGTGGGCCGACAAGTACAGCCGCAAGGTCGTCATCGTCCGGAGCGCGCTCGTGGAGGCGGTCGTGTTTGCCGCGGTCGCCCTTGCGCGCGAGCCGTGGCAGGTCGCCCTGGCGATGCTGCTCATCGGGTTCCAGCTGGGGAACACCGGTGTGATGCTCGGTGGGATCCGCGATGCGACGCCACGCGCCCGGATCGGAACGACGATCGCCATCTTCGGGATGTCGGGTGCGGTCGGCTTCGCGGTCGGGCCGGCGCTGGCGGGGATCCTGATCGACGGGTTCGGCTGGGGCTTGCCCGGGGTGTTCGCGTTGTCGGCCCTGCTCTCGGTCGGCACGGCGCTCCTGGTCACGTTCGGATCGAGGGAGGTCCGGCCCGAGGTCGTGCCCACCGGCCGCATCGTGGATCTTGCCTTCGCGAACCTGCGCGGCGTCCTGACAGACCCGGCGACGCGTCGGATCTTCACGATCTTCGGGATCTCGTATGTCGCCATCCAGATGAGCCGACCGTATATCCCGATCCTGGTCGAGGATATCGCCGGTCGCGGGCCCGGTCTTGCGTCGGCGATCGCCCTGGTGGCCGGGACGGCGGCGCTCGTCGGCGCCCTCGTGTCGCCGCTCGGGGGCGTCATCGGCGACCGGATCGGCTTCCGGCCGGTCCTCGTCGCGGCGCTCATCGGCGCGGGCGTCGTGGTCGTCCTGATGCCCGTGGTGCCGTCGATCGGGGTGTTGGCCCTCCTCGCGGTCGCACTGGGCGCGGCGACCGCGACGGTCAGCTCGATGATCTTCGGCCTCCTCGCCACGGAGCTGCCGGCCGATCGACGGTCGGCGGCGCTCAATCTCGTCTATCTCCCTCTCTACGCGGCCGGGATCATCGGTCCGGCTGTGGGCGCGCTGGTCGTCTCGTTCAGCGGCATCAACGGGCTGTTCGTCGTGTCGGGTGCCGTCTTCCTCGTCGGTGCGGTGACGATCCTGTCACGGCACCGCCCGCAGGCCAAGACCGAGGTCCCGGCAGCGGATCGGCCGCCGACCCCGATCCAGTTCTGAGCCCTCAGCCCGCCCGACGTCGCGAGACCACGAACCCCGCCAACAGGAGTGCCACGAGCGAGCCACCGGCGAGCACGACCGCCTCACGGGTCTCGACGAACCGGTAGCGTGAGCCGGGAACGACGATCGCGACCATCGGGAACTTCGGGTTGCCGTTGTCGTCGAACTGATCGGTGGCGATGCCGTTGAAGTACTCCCAGCCGACGAGCGAGCCATCCGGCAGCACGAACTTCTGGTTGATGAAGAGATCGCCGGATCCGCCGGTGCCGTTGTCGTTCACGCTCATCGGGATCGCGACCGCTTCGGAGGCCAGGATCTCCTGGTGGACCCGTTCTCCGCCGCCCAGCCCGATCGTCGCGATGACGGCCGTGAGGATGACCGCGGGGAGGGCGCGCGCGACGATCGCCCCGACGAGGACCCCGACGGCGAAGATGAAGATCGCTCGGCTCGCGATCAGGAGGCCGCGGAACCCGAACGACGTGAACGCATCGGAGAGATCGACGCCAGGGGTCACGGCGCCCACGAACCGGTCGACGGCGATGCCGGCGATGAACGTGAGGACCGCGAGCACGACCAGGATCGGGACCATCCGGGCGAGGAACCAGCGGATGCGCGAGGGGGCCAGGGACCAGGCGAGCCGGCTCGTTCCGCGCTCGACTTCTCGCGCGACGATCGGGACGCCGAGGAAGACGCCGGCCGCAAACGACAGGAAGATCAGCAGACCGACGCTCAGGCTCGCGACCCCGTTCTGCGCCGAGTACCAGGCCATCCGCTTGATCTCGCAGGCTGGGGTTTGGATATCGACGCTCCCGAGGCATTCCGGCGGCGGCCGGAGCGAGTCGATCCACGCGGCCGCGAGGATCGTCGTCGCGATGAAGACGACGATGAACCCACCAAAGGCGAGCAGCTCGAAGCGGCTCAACCGGAACGTGAGCCGAGCCCACCCCGGCATCATGCGGCGCGCTCGGCCGTCGCGCCGCCGGCCCGAGGTGGCCGGGCCGCCGCGAGGTGGCCGAGCACGACCTCCTCGAGCGTCGCCGGACGCCCAGCACTGCCGTCCCCGCGCACCAGGCTGAGTCGCTCGCCGGCCGGCCCGGGGAAGACGCCAACGACGGTCCCGCCGACCGGGATGGCGGTGACGCCGGGCGCCGGCGCCTCGATGACGAAATGTT
Source organism: Candidatus Limnocylindrales bacterium (assembly GCA_035996105.1). Classification (GTDB taxonomy): domain Bacteria; phylum Chloroflexota; class Limnocylindria; order Limnocylindrales; family CSP1-4; genus SPCO01. The sequence goes on from DASYJV010000104.1 coordinate 7,968, forward strand.
CGGCGATGGCGCCCGCGACCGAGAGATCGAGGAGGGTCTTTCCCGCGCCGAGGACGAGCAGGCGGTCGCACGCCTGCTCGATGTCGGTGATGACGTGGGACGACAGGAGCGCGGTCGCGCCATTGGCATGGACCGCGTCAACGAGGACATGGAGGAACTCGCGCCGCGCCAGTGGGTCGAGGCTGGCGAGCGGCTCGTCGAGCAGCAGGACTGGCGCCCGCGTCCCAAGCGCGAGCGCCAGCCCCACCTGCGCCTGCTGTCCCCCAGACAACTCGTCGGCGCGCGATGTGAGCGGGATATCGAGGTCGTCGAGTCGCCGGCGCGCGATCGCCGGATCGAACCCCGGTCGGAGCGACTTCGCCATCGCGACGTGCTCGTCAACGGTCAACTCGCGATAGAGCGACGGCGCCTGCGGGACGTACCCGATGCGCTGGATCGCGGCGCCGCGATCGCGCCAGGGATCGATCCCGTCGACGAGCAGGTGGCCTTCCGACGGCTTTTCGAATCCGACCCATGCCTTGAGCAGGGTCGACTTCCCCGAGCCGTTGGGCCCGACCAGCGCGGTGATGCTTCCGTCCGGGACCGCGAGATCGACATGGCGCAGCGCCCACCGACGGCGTCCATA
>DASYJV010000105.1:0-1957 GCA_035996105.1 Candidatus Limnocylindrales bacterium
CCCATGCGTGAGAGGGCGACGGTCACGATCGTCTGGTCGAGGCTGACCATGAACGTGCCGAACAGGATGGCGCCCATGGCGACCCACGGGATACGGTCGGCGGGAGGGGTGTCTGTCACGTCCCGCAACTATATGGAGCGGGCAGGTCGGCGACCGGCCGCGGCCGCAACCGGGCCGATCCAAGCTCAGTCCGTCAGGGCGGCGGCACGACCGGGGTCGGGAGCGGCTCCCCGCGGACGCCTGCGAGCAGGTTCGCGGCGGCCATCTCGGCCATCCGCCCCCGTGTCGCGCCCGATGCCGACGCGATATGCGGCACGACGATGCAGTTGTCGAGCGACAGGAGCGGGTCGTCGGCGGGGATCGGCTCAGGATCGGTGACATCGAGCGCGGCCGCGGCGATCACCCCGTTGCGCAGGGCATCGGCGAGGGCGACGGCGTCGACCACCGGCCCGCGAGCCGTGTTGACCAGCACGGCCGTCGGCTTCATCCGGGCGAGCGCCGCCGCGTCGATCAGGCTTCGCGTATCGGCCGCCAGCGAGACATGGAGCGACACGATGTCGCTCCGCTCGAGCAGCTCGGGGAGGCTGACATAGGTGGCGCCCAGCTCGGTCTCGATCGCTGGATCGACCGCGCTTCGCGAGCTGTACAGCACCGTCATCCCGAACCCGGCCGCTCGCCGCGCCACGGCCTGTCCGATCCGTCCGAGACCGACGACGCCGAGCGTCGCGCCATGGACGTCGGACCCCAGCAGCAGCCGTGGACCCCAGGTCTTCCAGCGGCCCTCGCGGACGTATCGATCGCCCTCGACCACGCGGCGCGACGCGGCCAGGATCAAGGCCCAGGCGAGGTCGGCGGTCGTCTCGGTCAAGGCGCCTGGCGTGTTGCCGACCGCGATCCCCCGCCGCGCGCAGGCCGGCACGTCGATGTTGTCGTAGCCCACGGCGTAGTTGCTGACGACCTTGAGCCCCGGGCCGGCCGCGTCGAGCAGCGCATCGTCGACGCGATCGGTGAGCAGGGTCAGGATCCCGTCGCAGCCAGCGACGCGGCGCAGGAGCTCGTCGCGCTGCGGTGGCAGGTCGTCCTGCCAGACATCCGCCTCGCAGACCGCGGCGATCGGGTCGAGACCGGCGTCAGGGATGCGCCGCGCGACGAAGACCCGCGGTCGGTCACTCACACGCGTGCCGAGACCAGCGGCTCGACCAGCGTCCGGATCCTCCCGAGTGCCTCGGTGAGGTTGGCCTGTGAGTTGGCATAGCTGATCCGGATGTTCTCGTCGCCGAAGACCCCGAACGCAGAGCCCGGAAGGACGCAGACGCCGACCTCCTTGAGCAGTCGCTCGGCGATCTCCCCGCCCGACAGCCCGGTCCCGGAGATGTTCGGGAAGACGTAGAAGGCGCCGCTCGGCCGGCGGCACTCGATTCCCGGGATCGCGTTGAGACCGTCGACGATGAGATCGCGCCGGGCCTTGAACTCCACGACCATCGCCTCGACGTCGTCCTGGGGCCCGACCAGCGCCTCTACCGCGCCGACCTGGGCGAAGGTCGCCACGCCGCTGATCGTGTTGATGATGAGCTGGCTGTAGATGGAGACCAGGGGCGCCGGGACGATCGCGTAGCCCAGCCGCCAGCCGGTCATCGCGAACGTCTTGGAGAAGCCGTCGAGGACGATCGTGCGCTCCGCCATCCCGGGCAGCGACGCGATCGAGACGTGCTCGGCGCCGTCGTACAGGATCCGCCCGTAGATCTCGTCGGCGAGGACCCACAGGTCGTGCTCGATCGCGAGCTCCGCGATCCGCTCGAGATCGCCCCGGGTCAGCACGCCGCCGGTCGGGTTGGCCGGCGAGTTGATGACGAGCATCCGGGTGCGCGGCGTGATGAGCGACGCGAGCTCGTCGACGTCGAGCCGGAACTCGCGCTCCATCCGGATCGGGATCGGGACAGCCGTCGCGCCGCAGAAC
>DASYJV010000106.1:0-7784 GCA_035996105.1 Candidatus Limnocylindrales bacterium
TCTGGTCGTCGGTCGGAGCCGGCGTATCGCGGGGGCTCAGCGGTGCGCGGCCCGGGCCGTTCGGCCCCGAACGCCTGCTACCCGGCGGTCCTGCCCAGGGGCCATACCGGCTGGTCATCGGCGAGCCGGGTACCATCGCGCAATGACCGAGCAAGCCACGATCCTGTTGCGACTCGCCGAGCCGTCGGACGCCGAGGCCATCGCCGCGATGTTCACCGACGAGGGATACCCGGCCGGTCCGAGCGACATCGTCGCCCGCCTCGGGCGGTTCGCGTCGCCCGAAGCCCGGGTCATCGTCGCCGAGCACGACGGCGCGCTCCTCGGCTTCATCGCCATCCACGCGCTGCCCCGGTTCGAGCACGATGACTGGATCGTCCGGGTGCTTGCGCTGGTGGTCGATGCCGGCGCCCGCGAGCGTGGCGTCGGGCGCTCGCTGATGGCCGAAGCGGAGCGGATCGGCCGCGAGGTCGGTGCCGCGTTCATCGAGCTGACCGCGGGTCACCACCGACCCGAGGCGCGCCAGCTCTACGAGTCCCTCGGCTATGACGCGTCGGTGACGGCGTACCTCCGCAAGAAGCTCTGACCGCCGAGACCGCTCGGAGCGGCTTCCCGAGGCTCCGCCTCCGTACGATCGGGTCGAGCCTGCTCGAGCTTCCCTGGGAAACGCCGCTGGCCACCTGGCCCGCCGAGACGCACACGTTTCGCGATCTGCCCGTCGGGCCATCGCGCCACCTCGTTCGGTTCATCGTCCTCGACGGCCGGACCTTCGCGCTCAAGGAGGAACCACGGGCCGTCGCGGAGGCGGAGTTCGATGTCCTGCGCCGCCTCGAGGTCGCCGGCCTCCCGGCCGTCACCGCGGTCGGCCTCGCGGAGCAGTCCGTCGGCGACGAGGCGATCCTGGCCACGGAATATCTCAGCTACTCGATCCAGTATCGCCGGCTCCTGATGCGCTTCCCGCTCGGGCCCGGGCCATACCGCGACCGCCTGCTCGACGCGATGGCGTCGCTCCTGGTCGATCTCCATCGGGCCGGCGTCTTCTGGGGTGACTGCTCGCTCGCGAACACGCTCTTCCGGCGCGATGGCGACCGGATCCAGGCCTATCTCGTGGATGCCGAGACGAGCGAGATCCATCCGACCCTGTCGGACGGGCAACGCTCGTACGATCTCGACATCCTGGTCGAGAACGTCGGTTTCGGGCTGGCCGACCTCGGCGCCATGCAGGAACGCAAGGACGCCTTCGAGGACGCGATCGAGGCCGCCGAGAGCGTCCGGGCACGCTACACCGCCCTGTGGGACGAGCTCAATCTGGAACCCGAGCTGTCCGCCGGTGACCGGCATGCGATCCGGGCACGGATCCGCCGTCTCAACGACCTGGGCTTCGCGGTGGACGAGATCGACCTCGAGCCGACGGCAGCCGGCGACACGGTCCGGCTGCGGGTCGCGGTCGCCAGCCGCCGCTTCCATGCCCACGAGCTCCAGCGGTTGACCGGCCTGCAGGCGCTCGAGGGCCAGGCGAGGCTCCTGCTCAACGATCTGCGCGAATACCAGGCCTGGCTGGAACACGAGGCGGGGGCATCGATCGCTCTCGATCTCGCCGCCGACCGCTGGCTTCGGGACGTCCTGGAGCCCAGCCTGGCGACGCTCGGTCCGGCCATCGGACCGCGGCGCGATCCACTCCAGGGCTACTGCGACGTCCTCGAGGAGAAATGGCTGCTTTCGGAGGCGGCGGGCGGGGATGTCGGCCTGGAGGCCGCCCTCGACGCATACCTCGCGCTCGGGGCCCCAGCGCCGGAGGACGTGCCGGCCGACAGCTCGATCGCGCTCGATATCGACTGGTCGATGGGCTGGGACGAGACCGGTGACTGAACGGGCGTCGCCGTGACGGAACGGCGTCCGGCTGTCACCATCGGCCGATGCTGACACAGGCGAAGACCACGTCGCCCGCGACCAGTCCGGTCATCCGCGTGCGGGGCCTGGTCAAGCGCTACGGCGAGGTCAAGGCCGTCGACGGGATCGACTTCGACGTCGCCCCCGGCGAGGTCTTCGGCCTCCTCGGACCCAATGGTGCCGGCAAGACGACCACCGTCGAGATCCTCGAGGGTCTGCGTGCCCCTGACGGCGGCCAGGCGATCGTCCTCGGCGTCGACGTGGCCAAGGGTGCCGACTCGCTCAAGCCAAGGATCGGCGTCAGCCTTCAGACCGCGTCGCTCTATCCCAAGCTGACCGTCGTGGAGGTCCTCGACCTCTTTCGCAGTTTCTACGCCACGTCGCGCCCGACCGCCGAGCTCATCGAGATGCTCGAGCTCGGTGAGCGCAAGGATGCGCGCACCAAGGACCTGTCCGGCGGACAGCGGCAGCGCCTCTCGGTCGCCCTGGCGCTGGTCAACGACCCGGAGCTCATCTTCCTCGACGAGCCGACGACCGGCCTGGACCCGGCCGCCCGGCGCTCGCTGTGGGAACTCGTGCGTGGGCTCAAGGCCAGGGGCCGGTCGGTCCTGCTGACGACCCACTACATGGAGGAGGCCGAGGTCCTGTGCGACCGGCTGGCCATCATGGACCATGGCCACATCCTGGAGATGGGCACCGTCGATGAACTGATCTCGAAACGGTTCAAGGAGCGCGCGGTCCGGTTCGACCGGATCGACGGGATCGGTGACGACGAGCTCGCGGCGCTCGCTGCGGTGACCTCCGTCAAGCACGACGACGACGCGATCCTGCTCTACTCGCGCGACGTGGCGGCGACGGTCGGCGCGCTGCTCGCCCTGACCGAGTCACGTGGGATCGAGCCGCAGAACCTCGGCATCCGGCGGGCGACCCTCGAAGACGTCTTCCTCGACCTGACCGGTCGAGCCTTGCGCGATTGATCGCGTAGTCGGCCATGCGCGCGTTGTTCGCCCTCACCCATGCCAATGTCCGGAGCTATCTGCGTGACCGCGCGGCCGTCTTCTGGACGCTCGCCTTCCCGCTCGTCTTCATCGTCATGTTCGGGCTCATCTTCCAGGGTGGCGGTGGAGCGCGACTGAACCTCGCCTGGGTGGACGCCGACGCGTCGCAGGCCTCGGCCCAGCTGAAGGCTGGCTTCACGGCCCTCGATGGCGTGACCCTGGTCGACGCCACCCGCGACGAGGCGATCGACCAGATGAAGCTGGGCAAGGTGGACGGCATCGTCGTCGTCCCGGCGAGCTACGGCGCCTCGCTGGCGGCCGCGGCGACCGGTGGCGCGGGCGCACCGGTCAAGGTCGAGGTCTTCACCGACCCATCGCGGCCGCAGCTCGCCGGGTCGGTCTACCAGGCCGTCGGGACGGTGCTGGGCGTGGTCAACCTCGGTGGCCGGCCACCGCTGGTCGCGCCGAGCCCGCAGACGGTGCAGACGACGAACCTCAACGCGATCAGCTATTTCGTGCCGAGCATGCTCGGGCTCTCGATCATGCAGGTCGGCATCTTCGCCGCCATCCCGCTGGTGGCGGATCGCGAGAAGCTGATCCTGAAGCGCCTGGCGGCCACCCCGCTTCGTCGCTGGCAGCTGGTCGGCTCGAACGTCCTGATGCGGCTGCTCATCGCGTTCACCCAGGCGATCGTCATCGTCGCGGTCGGCACGATCGCCTTCGGTGTCCAGATCACGGGCAGCCTGCTGGTCGTCGCCGGGTTCGTGACCCTCGGCGCCATGGCGTTCCTGGCCCTCGGCTACGTGATCGCGTCGTTCGCGCGGACCGAGGACTCGGCCAATGGGATGACCTCGATGATCCAGTTCCCGATGATGTTCCTGTCCGGGGCGTTCTTCCAGATCGACCAGATGCCCCAGTTCCTGCAGGTCATCGCCCGGATCATCCCGCTGACCTATCTGGCCGACGCCCTTCGCCAGGTCATGGTCGGCGGTGCCGCCTTCGCGCCGCTGTGGGTCTGCGCCGCGGTCCTGCTCGGGTGGCTCGTGGTCTGCTTCGGGATCGCCTCTCGCAAGTTCCTCTGGCAATAGGCCGCGCCCGCCAGTCCGACTACCAGCGCTCCTCCCGGACGATGGCCTCGAGCTCGTGCCGGCCGCCCGCCTTCGGTGGACGCACGAGGTCGGCCGGGTCTTCGGGATAGCCGAAGGAAAGCACGTATTCGCAGTGCTGGTCGTCCGGATAGCCGAGCACGCGACGCGCCACCTCGTGGTCATAGAGCGTGGCCGGCACGCTCCCGATGCCGAGCTCCCAGGCCGCGAGCACCATGTTCTGCGCGGCACGACCGAGATCGAACGGGATCGAGAGCGGCGCATCGGGCGCGCGCGGGTTCGGCGTCACGAGGGCGATCGCGAGGGACGCGCCGGCGAGGTGGCCAGCCCATGGTCCGGCGGCGGCGAGCTCGCGCAGGTGGGCGCGGTCGCGAACCACGATGAAGGTCCAGCGCTGGAGATTCTTGCTGCTGCCGGCGTGCCGGCCGGCATGCAGGATCCGATCCAGGTGGGCGGGTTCAAGCGGGCGATCGGCGAACGCGCGGATGACGCGAACCGCGGCGATCGCCCGCCAGACCGGGTCCGGTGCGGCCGTGCTCACGGTTCGCCGGCGGGCGTCGCGGGGAGCGCGCCGCCATCGGCCTGGACCTGTGGCTTCGTAGCGCCGGGCAGGGCCAGCCCGGCGAGCGTGCGCAGGCCGCCGGTCTTTCCGTTGACGGCGGTGAACGCGCTCTCGCCGTCCGGGATCCGGCTGGTCGCGGTCGCAGCGGCGAGCCGGGCCGCCGTCTGCGGGTCGAACGGTCCACCCAGGGCCTGCGCTAGGAAGGCGGCAACGGTCCGGCGATACCCAGGGTCCTCGTACAGCCACGAGTGCTGGCCGCCCTCGACCAGGAGCGTCTCGACGTCGGCCGCCGGCGGGCCCGCCTCGGGCGGTCGGTATGGGCGGGTCGAACGGGCGGCGGCCGCCAGCCGGTCCATGTGGCGGGCCGGCACGACCGCGTCATCGGTGCCGTGGGCAAGCAGGATCGGGCCGGTGTAGCGGGCGATCGCGTTTGCCGCGCTCACGTCGTCGACCCGGTGGCCCCGCGGCTTCAGATAGACCCGCGTGGTCAGCCAGGCGAGGGGATAGGCGATCGGGTCGGGGATCGGGAGCCGCGCGAGGTGGAATGTCTCGCGGGTGAGGCGGTATGGGTCGGCCGGGGCGGCGGTCGCCACGAGCGCCGCCACGCGGGGATCCGCGGCAGCCGCCAGGATCGCCCCGATGGCGCCCATCGAGTGACCGGAGATGGCCCCGACCGTCACCTCGGGACGTTCCATCATGGCGTCGAAGGCCGCCAGTGCGTCGGCGCCGAACTCGCCGGCGCTGAGCGGCATCGGGTCCGCCGGGTTGGTGCCGTGCGCCCGCACATCGAAGGTCAGACAGTGGAACCCCGCCGCTCGGAGGAAGACCGCCATCGGGAGCGTGCGATCGCGGGCCGATTCCCAGCCGTGGACCAGGACGACGCCAGGCCCCGGGAGACCGTCGCGCGCCGGGATGAACCAGGCCGGCAGCGACGTGCCCGCGGATCCGATGACCACGGACTCGTAGGGCAATCCCATCTCGGCCGGGGTGATGCCCGGCGGGTTGCGTCGGGGAAAGCCCGCCCGCACGCGGTAGGCGAGCGCGAACCGGTAGGCGAGACCGAGCGGGGCGATCGTGGCCGCGGCGGCGATCCCGACTCGACGAAGGTTTCCCATGCGACTAGGGGACGACACGCCGACCGGCCTGTCAACCGTGGGCGGCACTGACCGCATCGGGCGACGCCGCAGCGACCGACTACACTCGACCCGATGGCCAAACGAGATCCGCGCGAAGTCCTGGGCGTCGAGCCGGGCGCGTCGCCCACCCAGGTCAAGGCCGCGTGGCGCCGACTCGCGCGGGCCAACCACCCCGACCTGACCGGCGACGATCCGGCGGCATCGCGACTCGCGACCCGCCGCATGGCGGAGATCAACGACGCCTACGCCGCGCTGACGCGTGGCGCCGACCGACCGACGCGCCAGGGGACGGCCGCGGATGAGACGCCGTTCGAACCGGGCGTCGTCCGCCGGAAGGGTGGACCGCCGGCCCCGAAGCCGACTCGCCCGGTGACCGCTCGTGTCGACATGAGCGGCGTCTACCAGCCCCGCAACCAGGCCGTCGGGCACGCCGGCACCCGGACGCCCCTGCGTGGCCACCCGCCCAAGGCGGTCGATGTCGTGGGCCACGAGCCGCCGCGCGCCTCTGCGCCGACGGGTCCCACCGTTCGCGGTCGGCTGCGCCATTTTCGTCCGCCGCCCGCGCCCTCCCTGCCCGATGCCGAGGCCACGGTCATCCCGTTCGGCAAGTTCCACGATCACACCCTGGGCCAGATCGCCGCCTTCGAGCCGTCGTATATCGACTGGGTCGCGGGGACGGTCAGTCACGATCCGGACCTGGTGAGCGCGGCCCGTGTCATCCAGGGGGACCTTGACCGACGCGGCATCCTCCGGCGCGCGCATCCGACCAACGAACGGCGAGGCCGCTCCGCCTAGGCCACCGCCATCCACCCGGCGCCAACGGCTGCTCGGCATGATCGGGCCCGGAAATGCGAGATCGCCCCCCGATACCGGGAGGCGACCATGGCGCGGATGAATCCGATGAGTGCTGCCGCCCCGACGGTCACCAGGCCTGTTGGCCGAAGACCAGTTACTCGGCTCGTGAGCCGGAACCGGGATCCTCTCGTCCCGAACCTCCTCGGGTCAAGTGTCCGTTTCCTGCTCCGTGGACCGACGCCCCAGGTATCTCCCGGTTCATCGCGGGGTGGCGTGGGAGGAACGTTACGGCTCGGACCTGACGCTCGGCAATGGCACCCTTGTCCCGTTCCGGGGTGGTCGATGGTCGGGCGCATCCGCGCACCGAACCCGGACGCACGTACCAGGTGCCGGGATGCACCGGCGGCGGCATCCTCGCGGGACTCGGGATACGCTGTCGCCATGCCCCGGCACCTTCGGATCGGCTTCATCGTGCTCGCCGCCGCGTTGCTTGTCGGCGGGTGTGGCGCGAGCTCCGGCACGTCCTTCGACCCTACCGGGACCTGCACCGCCGACGGTCGGGCCCCCGGCGCCTACCCGGACCTCGAAGCCCTCGTCCCCAGGCGATACCAGGGAGTGGCCCCGGCCACCCTCGATTCGGGGCGCAACTGCTCGGCGGCGAACCTCGGCGCGCTCGCCTCGTTCGGGATCGCTGAAGTCCGCTTCGCCGGCGCGACCTGGTCGTTCGGGGCCGAGCGCGCGGTCGTCCTGGCCGTCTTCCGGTCGAGCGGCCTGACCAGGGACGCGATGGGCAACTTCTACCTGGCGAGCGCGCGTGCAGCGTCGCGCACCCAGGTCGTGGCGAGCACTGCCCCGATGGTCTCCGGTCGACAGGGATGGCGCCTCGACACGACCACCGGCGAGCGCACCCAGACGGTCGTCATCTGGCCGTCCGCGACGAGCGACGTCGTCAACGTGGTGATCAGCAACGACCTTCCCGATGCGCGGATCCAGGACGCCATCGACGCGTTCGGTGGCCGATGACGCTCTGCTAGAGTCGATGCCATGACGGATCGATCGGCCGAGTGGGCCGCTCGCCGGCGCGCGTGGGAGACGGAGCGGGTCGGCCCTGCGCTCGAGCGAGCACCGGAACGGCGTGAGCGCTTCTCGACCATCGGCGACACGACCGTCGAGCGGCTCTACGGTCCATGGTCGTCACCGGATCGGGATCCCGCGCGCGACATCGGGTTCCCCGGCGAGCCGCCGTTCACCAGGGGGATCCACCCGACCGGCTATCGAAGCCGCCTGTGGACGATGCGGA
>DASYJV010000107.1:0-4625 GCA_035996105.1 Candidatus Limnocylindrales bacterium
CGTTCGAGGACGATGACCCGACCGACCCCGTCGCCTCGTGCGAAGACCGAAGCCCAGCCACCCACGGTCCCTGCCCCGACGACCACCAGGTCCGCTCGATCCGTCACTGCCGATCCTCCTCCCACGCCTGGCCTCCCCTAGCCGTCCAGCGCGCTCGCTTCCACGCAGGCCGCCACGATGCCGAGTCGGGCCAGCCGGTCGAAGGTGACGCGGCTCCGCACCGTATAGGCGGCGACGTCGAGCCCGGCCGTCTGCGCGGCCGTGACCGAGTCGGCGTTGACCGCCCGCCACTGGACCGCCACCCCGCGGCAGCCGAGCGCGCGTGCCTGGGCGATCGTCCCCGCATCGAGCGTGTCCCGGTTGAGCCAACGCGGCCATGCCGGGGCAAGCTTCGCGACGCGCTCGAGAGCGGCAGGATCGAACGAGGAGACCACCGCATTCGAGAGCGCCGGCCCCCGGCCGCCGGCGAGCACCTGGACGATGGCGGGTCCCGGATCGACCTTGAGCTCGATGTCGAGGAAGGCCGAACGGCCGACCGCGGAGAGCACTTCGGCCAGCGACGGGAGCCCGAGCGCCTGGAGGGCGCGCGCGGTCATGCCATCGACCCGCTCTGGGCGGCCATGCACCCGCTCGAGCGTCTCATCGTGGTTGAGCACCAGGACGCCATCCGAGGAGCGACGGACGTCGAATTCGAGGCCATCGCAGCCCGGTACGTCCAGGGCGGCGAGGAGTGCCGCGATGGAGTTCTCCGGCGCCCGCCGCCAGTCGCCGCGGTGAGCCAGCCGAAGCGTGCGACCCGCCACGCCTACCCGATCTCGAGCTGGGCCGCGATGCCGACGTGGTCGCTCGGGTAGAGCGTCGGATCCGCGGCTGCCGGCCGATCGAAGACGAGCCGCGCCGAGGTGGCCCGGGCGGCTCCCCGGATCCAGATGTAGTCGAGGCACTCGGGGTCGCCGTCGGTGTCCATCGCGGGGGCCTCGAGCCCGGATGGCCAGGTCACGGCCGGCTCGTCCCCGTTGGCCTCGGCGTAGGCGGACCGAAACCCGGCGTCACGCATGCGGGTCGGGCTGGGCTCGCCTGGATCGGCGTTGAAATCGCCCACGAGGGTCGTTGCCGTGGCCTCCGGGCCGTCTGCCAGCCAGTCCAGGATGCGCGCGGTCTGTTCGTCGCGGATGGCCTCGTCGGGGCCGAGATGGTGGAGATGCGTCACCGCGGCCAGGACGGTCGAGCCGCCCGGCAACGCGACGCGCGCACGGAGCGCCGAGCGGTTGTGCGACAGATCGATCCGCTCGACGTCCGTGACGGCCAGCGGCTCACGGACGAGCAGGCTGTTGCCGTACTCCGGTCGGCCCGCCCAGCCACGGAGGGCGGCGTAGTGGCCCTCGCCGGCCGCGCCGATCAGGCGGTCCTGCTGCATCACGAAGACGACCTCCTGGAGTCCGAGCAGATCGGGCTGGAGAGCGGCCATGTCGGCCAGCAGGAGCGGCAGCCGTTCGAACCAGCGGTCCGCCAGGTTCCGGATATTGAGCGTGGCGACGTGCAAGGGGTCCATCTGGCTCCTGGTCATCGAGGCTTCAGGCGTCGCGAGCGGCTGCGATCGGCAGCGAGAACGAGAAGGTACTGCCGCTACCCTCGACCGATTCGACCCAGATCCGGCCGCTGTGCTGCTCGATGATGTGGCGTGCGATCGCGAGCCCGAGACCCGTCCCCCCGGCCTCTCCGCGGACGCGGGCCCGATCGACCTTATAGAAGCGCTCGAACACGCGGGTTTGAGCGGATCTCGGGATGCCGACCCCATGGTCCTCGATGGATACGACGACGTCATCGGGCGCTGCCCGGATCGAGACGCGGACCTCGCCCCCGTCGGGGCTGAACTTGACCGCATTGTGGAGGAGGTTGACGAACACCTGGCCGAGACGGGCCTCATCGCCCCGGATCGACGGGATGACCTCCGCCGCGTCGACCAGGAAGGTGACGCCCTGGCGATCGGCAAAGAGTCGGAGGCGTTCGACCGACTCGGTCGCGACCGCGCCGAGGTCGAGCAGGTCGACGACGCCGAGCCCGCCCCCGCTCTCGATACGGGAGAGGTCGAGCAGCTCGGTGACCATCTGGACGAGGTGTCCGGTCTCCACCTCGATCTTGCCGATCCGGTCGCGCATCCTGACCGGGATCGTGTCACCGGCCGCCTCGGCCTCCCGGGTGAGGGTCTCGGCGAGCAGGCTGACCGTCGTCAGCGGTGTGCGCAGCTCGTGCGACAGGTTGTCGATGAACTCAGCGCGGATCTGCTGGAGTCGGCGCAGCTCCGAAACGTCCTCGAGGATCAGGACGAGGTTTCCGCCCGAGGCGCGTCTCGCCCGGAGGACGAGCCTCGGCCCATCCGCGCCGGCAACGGCCACCTCGCCGGTCGCCGAGCCGCTCTCGAGCGCGGCGTTGGCAACGGCTTCGACCTGCGCGTCGAGGAAGGCCTCGATCAGTGTCCGGCCGACGAGCGACCCGACCGCGACGTCGAGGAGCTCGTGCCCTGCGCTGTTCGCGGCGACGATCCGCGACCGGGCCCCCACTTCGATGACGCCCTGGCTGAGCGATTCGACGAATGCGAGGCGGTCGGCGGTCTCACGCCGACGCACCACCTCGCCTTCCTCGGCGCGGGCGGCGAGGGTGGCGACCTCGGTCGTGGGGTCAGCCCCGGCGGTGAGCCTGGCCGCCGCCCGGATCCCCGCGATCATCCGGCGATCCCGTCGCGCGGCCGTGGCGACGACGAGGAGCGCCGCGACGGCCACGATCGTGACGAACCATGCCTCCACGGCGCGAGCATGGCACAGCCAGTCGGCTAGCCGTGCCCCGGGCGGCGCACGCGTGGCCCGGCCGGCTGATCGGCGAGGAACCGCGGTCGCCAGGGCCGGGTCAGGGCCGCGAATTCGGCGGGGGCGAATGCATGACGCAGGACGAGCAGGTGGGCGATCCGTCCGGCGGCTCGCCGCGCCCGGGCCGCCGTCGGGCCATCGACACCATCGGTCGCGACCGCGCCGGCTGCGTCGCGGACGGCCAGCATCGAGGAGACGCGCAACGCTTCGTCGTCCTGGGGCGAGGCATGTGGCGGCCACGGGTCGGCACTTCGACCATCGATCCCGGCACGCCGGGCGGGCGCCGCGAGCGCGGCGACCCCAGCCGGATCGAGGGCGGCCAGGCTGACGAGGAGGGCGCGGACCGCGGCCCCGTTCGGGCCGTAGCGTGGCTGACGCACGGCCGCCTCCCAGCCGCGCGTGAGACGCTCGCGCGTCCGCTCGCGGAACGGCTCGCTGAGCAGCTCATCGAGGAACGGACCGAGGACGAGCTCGGTGGCGTAGCCCTCCACCGCGTCCCGCACCCCGGGGAGCGCCGCGGCGGCCGGATCGAGCCGCGCCTCGACCGCGGCGGTCATCTCCTCGAGTTCGCTCAGGAGCTCCGGCGGGAGGAACCGCGCGATCGTGGCCGCGAAGGCGATCGGCGCGAGCTCGGCGCACGCCAGCCGGTCGATGGCGTCGGGCTCGAGCGTCGCGACCTCGTCGAGGAAGCGGGCCAGCGTCTCGGTCGGGTCAGTTGCCTGGCGGACCACCGGCCGCGACGCCGCCGGTCGGGAGGCAGCCCGGTGGCCACGCCGGGGGTCCCGGCCGGCCGTGTCGCGGATCGAGCCGTGGAGGCCACGTTCCTGGTCGTACCGAGCCCGCAACGCGGGATCGCTCAGCCAATCGTGGGCGACGTTGAGCCGCTTCGACTGCTCCAGACCCGACGGACCGGCGATATCGGGATGATGCCGTCGGAGCAGCGATCGCCAGGCGAGCTCGATCACCTCCGGGCTGGCATCGACCTCGATCTCGAGGCGGCCATACAGGTCGTCCGGGGGGAGCGTCTGGCGAGGCGGCACGTGCGAATGCTAGTGGTCAGCGCGCCGGCTGCTCGCTAGACTGCGCCGCATGGATTTCGTGAAGCGCGCGAGGGAAGCCGCGGAGGCGGCAGCCGAGCAGGGGCGGCAGGCCGCCAATGTCGCCGTCCGGACGGTCCACGACCCCTCGACCCAGGAGCGGATCGGACACCAGGCGCAGCAGGCGCTCGGTGCGGCCAAGCGCGGCGTCTCGACCGTGATCGAGAAGATCGATCCGGGGACGCTTGCCGAGCTGATCATCAAGGCGACCGCCCTCCAGGAGATGACCAACACGTCGCTCCGTCAGAAGGGCTCGCCGTACCGCATCAATGAGATCGCCATCGCGGCATCGATCCCGCCCGGCGTGACGTTCGCCATCGGCCGCATCGACATCCAGGAGGAAGCGGTCACAACCGTCGCAGGCGTCTCGTCGGCCGAGCTGGTCGACGCCCTGCCCGACAGCGGCGAGGCGGTGATCTCGCTCGACGGCACGACCGTGCCGAGCGAGGAGGTCGCCCAGGTCGGCGCCGGCATCGCCACCGAGGTCGCCGAGATCAGTCGCCCCTGAGCAAGGCCTCGACCGCCTCGATCGGGCGGGTCGACCGCTCGCCGGACGCACGCTCCGTCACCTCGATGCCACCGGCAGCGAGCGAGCGTGGGCTGACGGTCAGGATCCAGGGCATCCCGAGGAGCTCGGCGTCCGTGAACTTGACGCCCGGGGATT
>DASYJV010000108.1:0-3093 GCA_035996105.1 Candidatus Limnocylindrales bacterium
CTGTGACGAGCGCGAGCGTGATGACGCCCATCGACTTCTGCGCGACATTCGAACCGTGCGCGAACGCCATGAACGCCGCGGACAGGATCTGGAGCCGGCGAAAGCGGACCGACATCGGCCGTCGCCTCGACGACCGGAAGATCCAGTAGAGGGCGACCATGAGCCCGAAGGCGATGAGAAAACCGAGCAGGGGTGAGGTCAGCATCGGGACCAGCACCTTGTTGAGGATGCCGTCCACCTTGATCGCCCCGCTGCCCGCCGCGATCACCGTCGCCCCGAGGAGCCCGCCGATCAGGGCGTGGCTGCTCGAGCTCGGCAGACCCTGCTGCCAGGTGATGAGGTTCCAGGCGATCGCTCCGATGAGCGCGGCGGCGATGATCCCCTGGGTCGTCGTCTTCTCGTCCACCAGCCCACTGCCGATGGTCTTGGCGACGGCGGTCCCTGCGAACGCCCCGATGAAGTTGAACGCGGCGGCCATGAGGATGGCGTACCGGGGAGGGAGCGCCCGCGTGGCGACCGTGGTCGCGATCGCGTTGGCCGTGTCGTGGAAGCCATTGGTGTAGTCGAAGGCGAGCGCCAGGAGCACGACCACGACGAGCATGAGGGTGACGCCGTCCAACGATGCGGACTCCCTGGAGGTGCCTGGCGGTCGGCGCGCCGCCGGGATGTGACGACGGACCGTGGCCATGGTAGCCGTCCGGCACGATCTCGACCGACCCATCCGCCCGCTCGGCTGGATCGAGCCCGTCGACATCCGGGACTGACGCGTCCGAGGCGGCGCGCCCGGTATCCTTCGCGGATGCGCCTCTCCCAGCTTTTCTTCACGACCCTCCGCGACGACCCGTCCGAGGCCGAGATGCCGTCGCATCGCCTGTTGCTGCGCGCCGGGTATGTGCGCCAGCTCGGTTCGGGGATCTACTCCCTGCTGCCGCTCGGAAAGCGGGTCAACGACCGCGTCGAGCAGGTCATCCGCGAGGAACAGGATCGGATCGGTGGCCAGGAGATGGAGATGCCGGTCGTCCACCCCGCGGATATCTGGCGGGCGAGCGGCCGGTTCGACGCGATCGGCCCCGAGCTGACCCGGTTCAAGGATCGCAACGGGCGGGACATGGTCCTGGCGATGACCCACGAGGAGGTGGTGGGGCTCCTGCTGGCCGACATCGTCAAGTCATATCGGCAGCTCCCGGTGCAGGTCTACCACTTCCAGACCAAGTGGCGCGACGAGCCGCGCGCGCGTGGCGGGCTCATCCGTGTCCGCGAGTTCGTGATGAAGGACGCCTACAGCGCCGATCGGGACCAGGCCGGGCTCGACGCCAGCTACGAGGCCCAGTACGGGGCGTATGTCCGGACCTTCGAGCGGCTCGGTCTCGATACGGTCGTCGTCGCCTCCGACGTCGGGATCATGGGCGGCAGCCAGGCCCACGAGTTCATGGTCCTCAATCCGGCTGGCGAGGACGTGCTGGTCCTGTGCGAGACCGGCCATTACGCCGCCAACCGCCAGGTCGCGGTGATGCCCAAACCGGCCGCGCCCGAGCCGCCCGAGGCGCCCGCTGCGATCGATGAGGTCGCCACGCCCGGGACGACGACGATCGCGACGCTGGCCGCGTTCCTGGGGGTCGGACCCGAGCGGACCGCCAAGGCCGCCTTCTTCGTGACCGGCGACGGCCGACTGGTCACGGCCATCGTGCGCGGCGACTTCGAGGTCAACGAGACCAAGCTCGGCAATGCCGCCAAGGCGATCGGTGGGATCCGACCGGCGACGGTCGAGGAGATCCGTGCCGCCGGGATGGAGCCTGGCTACGGGTCGCCGATCGGCGCCAGGGGGACCGTGGTGGTCATCGACGACCTCGTGCAACGGTCCCCGAATCTCGTCGCCGGCGCGAACCGGGAGGGCTTCCACTACCGCAACGTCAACGTCGGCCGCGATTACCAGGCCGATGTCGTCGCAGACATCACGAATGCCCAGGCCGGCGATGCCTGTCCGGTCTGCGGCGAGCCCGTGACCCTGCGCAACGGGATCGAGGTCGGCAACATCTTCAAGCTGGGGACGAAATTCACCGACGCGGCGGGCGCGAGCTACCTCGGCGAGGACGGGCAGGCCCACCCCATCGTCATGGGTTCGTACGGGATCGGCGTCGGTCGCAGCACGGCGTGCATCGTCGAGGCACACCATGACGACAAGGGGATCGTCTGGCCGGCCGAGGTGGCTCCATATGCCGCCCACCTCGTCTCGATCGGGAACGCGCGGGAACCCCGGGTCAACGAGATCGCCGAGCGCTTCCACGAGCTCGCATCCGAAGCCGGTCGGGAGATCCTGTGGGACGACCGCGACGAGTCGCCCGGCGTGAAGTTCACCGACGCCGAGCTCCTCGGCATGCCCTGGATCCTGACGGTCTCGCCGCGATCACTCGCCGCCGGCGGCATCGAGGTGACCGAGCGGGCGACCGGCGAACGCTCCACCCGCCCCATCGACGAGGTGGAGGCCCTGCTCGTGAACGAGTTCGGGCGGGCCGGGCTCGTGGCCGGCTAACCCTCCGACGACATCGAGCTCGGGGGCATCGCCCCGGCCGCGGCGGCCGCCTCATCGATCGCCTCGGCGGTCGAGTGGTCCACGGTCGTGCCAACGAGCGCCAGCACGAGTTCTCCGCCCTCGGCGGCCTTCTCGACGAGCTCGCTCGAGGTGACGATCTCCTCGCCGACTTCGTCCGGGTCGTCCAGCCGGCTGATCGCGAAGCTCACTGACGGCGGGATGGAAGCCGAGATCGAGATCTCGGCGATCCGGTAGGGCGAGCCCTTCTTCCGCAGCGACTTGTTCGTCATCTCCTGGAGCGCGGTCGCCTTGATGATGAGCTCGGCGAGGGTGCCCGGGTCGATCTTCTCGATGACCGTCGAAACGCCGCGCCGGGCCATCCCCACGGCTTCGCGGGCGCCCTGTGACGCGCCGGCGAGGCCGCGGTTGATCATGTCGTTGGTGGCAGCCGGGTCGCTCCCGCCCCGGCCCGCCGCGCTCGCCGCCGCCGCCGCCTGGGCCGCCGCCTCCTGAGCCCGCTTGATGAAGCTCACGCCGACGCCCTCCTCGACATCCCGGGCTCC
>DASYJV010000109.1:0-12344 GCA_035996105.1 Candidatus Limnocylindrales bacterium
GGGGAGAGGACGTTGACCACGGCCGCCTCGAGGCCACCCGTGCCCGCCGTCGAGATCATGGCGATGTCGCCGGTGGTCCCGAAAAACGGCTTCATGCCATCGAGGACTCGACCCAGCATCGCGGCGAATTCGGGACCGCGATGATTGATCATCTGCCGCGCGCCGGCCGCCCGGACGCTCGGCGGGAGACCCGTCGGGCCGGGGATCCGCAAGTTGGGCTCGAAGCGGTCCACGCAGAACCTCCTGAACGATCGATCGCTGGGCTGACAGCACGGTCGCCGAGCCTCCGCCGGCGTCTGGCCTATGCTCTCATGCCGCGCCGTCAGACGGTCGAGCGGGAAGATCGGACCTGCTGCCCATCGTTACTCGAGCACTGCCCGAGGCGTCCTCTCAGGGCCAGCCTTCCGGACCCACCAGGTGAGCCCAGCCGATGACCAGCCCATCCCGACCCCGCCGCCTCCGCCGGATCCTGATCGCGCTCGTGGCCCTGGCACTGAGCGGGGCCCTGATCGGGACGGCGATGATCTCGAGCGACGTGCTCGGGTCCGGCAAGCTGTTCGATCGGGCGATGGCCAAGGTCGACCGCCTGCTGGCCGGGCCGGTCCCGGATCGATCGGCGCCGGACACGGTGCTCGTCACGGATCCGCCGGGCGTCATCGAGCCGTCGGACCCGCCCGAGGAATCCAGCCCGCCCGACGCGTCGTCGCCGGACGTCACCCCAGATCCGACCGGCAGCCCGGCACCGGTCGTCACGCCGGGACCTTCACCGACGGCCACCCCGTCGCGGCCGCCGCGGATCGCGGTCGATATCGACATCGTCAAGGACCATGACGCGGTCTTCGCCCATGAGCTCAAGGTCACGTGGTGCGTCCCGGCGGGCATCCAGAGCACGTTGGCGATCCTCCGCCTGGCTGACACGTCCGCGGCGTTCCAACGGGTGATCGTGAGCCGCGTCCACGAATTCGAGAGCTATCGCGATAGCCACAACGGTGGATGGGGACCGTCGGCCATGGCCCTCGCGCTCGATGCCTATGGCGCCAAAGGCTACGTCGTGCGCGCCTATCAGACCAGACAGGCCGCATTGCGCGATGCGGCGAAGGCGATCATGGGCACGAACTCGCCGGTCCTGCTGATGGCCTGGTACGGCGCCCACACGTGGGTCATGACCGGCTTTCGCGCGAATGCCGACCCCACCAAATTCGCGGACGCGACGATCAGTGGCACGTACATCCTCGACCCGTGGTATCCGGACATCTCGACGCTCTGGGGCCCATCCGACAAACCCGGGACCTTCCAGAACAATGCCGAGATGATCCGCAACTACCTCCGCTGGAAGCGCCCCGAAGGGAAGTACCCGCAGCGCGACGGTCTGTACATCGCAGTCGTCCCGACCGTCAAGGTTGCCGCGCGCTGACCCCGATCCGCCGGACGCGCGACACCAGGAACGCGGCCAGCAGGATGTCTTTCCCGATCATCCCCGCGGTATACCCAACGGGGATCGCGAGCAGCCCGGCGGATGGGACGAGGAGCTGCGTCGCGGCGATGACGATGGCCAGCCCGCCGAACGACGACAGGACCTGGTGGAGGGTGTCGTGGCTGGCATACAGCCCGCGCGAGAGCGGATAGGCGAGGGCATCGAACGGGATCGACAGCGCGAAGACGGCGACCACCGCCGAGGTCCGGGTCACATCGGCAGCGCCGAACCGGCCGCCGCCGAGGAGGACCGACACCAGCGTGCCGGACAGCACGAAGAGCGCGACCGCGGCGCCCGTGGTGAGGACCGCGATGACCTCGACATTGCGGACCAGGACTCGCCGGAAGACCGGCCCGTCGCCGTCCGAATAGGCGGCCGACAGGACCGGGAAGACCGCCAACGAGAATGAGATCCCGATGAGGCTGACCGGCAGCACCTGGTAGTCGAGTGCGAAGTTGAGCGACGAGACGCCGCCGACGCCGATCCCCGCCGCGACGACCGTGAAATAGGTCAGCATCAACGGCTCGATGGGGACCGAGGCCATCCGAGGCAACATGAGCCGCAGGAACTCGCGAAAGGCCGTCGTCCGGACTGCGAACGCCGGGCGGATCCGGAACGAGGTCCGCCGGATGCCGATGGCTCGGATCGCGAGATGCCCGAGGGCACCGGCCACCGCGCCCCAGGCGGACGCCGCCACGCCGAACCGGCCGGCGAAGAGGACCGTGCCGGCGACGATCCCGGTCGTGTACAGGATCGGGGCGAGCGCGTAGAACGCGAACCGCCGGTTCGCCACGAGCACCTCGCCGAGCACCATCGATGCCGCGAAGGCGATCTGGGCGATGCAGTTGATGCGCAGGAGCTGGACGTACAGCTCACGAGTCGCCGGGGCGAACCCGGCACCGATGACCTCGGCCAGCCAGGGCGCCAGCAGGAACAGGCCGGTGCTCGCGACGGTCATGACCGCGATCGCGCCGGTGAGGACGCTCCGCCCGAAGTCGTTCGCGGGCTCGTCGCCGGCGTCGCGGCGGAGGCTGCTGTAGATCGGCACGAAGGGAGCCGTCAGCCCAGCGGCGACCAGCACGTCCAACGCGATCTCGGGGATCCGAAACGCCGCGTTGTAGGCATCGAGCTCGGCGCCCGCGCCGTAGGTGTTGGCAAAGATCCGATTTCGGACGATCCCCATCGCGAAGTACGCGAGCGACAGCACGGACAGGACGAGCGCACCCCGTGGAACGACACGGTCGAAGAGCGCCCGGATGGCGGCGACTGGCGCGCGGTGCAGGGTCACCTCCGTCTGACGGCCGATACGACCGCGACGCTACGCGATACCCGCGTCAACGGTCGCGGCGGACCTGGAGCCTGCGACCCCGGATCGTCGCGGCTGCGAGGGCCCGCCCGACGTCGTCCGCCACGGCTTCGGCCACATCGACGAGCGAGAAGCCGTCGTTGATCTGGATGGCCCCGACGGCACTGCCCGGGACGCCGGCTTCGTTGGTGATCGCGCCGACGAGGTCGCTCGGGCGGATCCCGGCGCGGCGGCCGCCACCCACGAAGAGGCGGACCCAGCGACCATCCGGAGCCGAGCGGTCGTCCTGACGTGGACCGGCCGCGGTCCGCGGCCGGAACGGAGCCGCTCCACGACCGGGTGGGGGACCGCGGCGCGGCGTCGGAGGTGGTCCGCTGACGAGGGGCGGTGACGACAGCTCGACATCCTCGGCATCTCGTCCGGCGGCACCCTCGACGAGACTTACCGCGGCAAGTGCGATATC
The DNA here is from genome assembly GCA_035996105.1 of Candidatus Limnocylindrales bacterium. GTDB lineage: Bacteria > Chloroflexota > Limnocylindria > Limnocylindrales > CSP1-4 > SPCO01. Next base: position 3,244 of record DASYJV010000109.1, read on the forward strand.
GACGAGGTCGAATTCGTCGGTCAGCGGCTCGACGACGCCGCGGAAGCGCTCGAATCCGTCCGAAAGAAGCGCCTCACGGAGGTTCGCCCGCAGGATCTCGCCGCGACGCTCACGAAGATCGGCCACGGTCGGAAGGTGCGCGATCTCCAGCTTCACGTGCGTCGCCGCCTCGATATTCCGGAGCATCCGGTGTTCGCGTGGTTCGACCAGGGTGATCGCGGTCCCTTCGCGCCCGGCCCGACCCGTCCGCCCGATCCGGTGGACGTAGGCGTCGGGGTTCGAGGGCACGTCGTAGTTCACGACGTGCGATACATGCTCGATATCGAGCCCTCTGGCAGCGACATCGGTGGCGACGAGGACGTCGAGCGAGCCGTCACGGAAGCGTCCCATCATCCGGTCGCGACCCTCCTGGGTGAGTCCGCCGTGCAGGGCGCCCGCATCGTGACCGCGCGTGCTCAACGCCTCGGCCAGGTCGTCGACCTCGCCCCGTGTCCGGGCGAACACCAGCGTCGAGCTCGGGTCCTCGACATCGAGGATGCGGCAGAGCGCTGCGAGCTTGTCGACGCGCCGGACGACATAGGCGACCTGGCGGACGCGCGCCGTGCCATCGCCCAGGACGTGTTCGGCGTGGACCTTGATCCGGACCGGTTCGCGCAGGTGCCGCTTGGCGATGCGCGTGATCGTCGGCGGGATGGTCGCCGAGAAGAGCGCCGTCTGGCGTTCGGCCGGGGTGGCGGACAGGATCGTCTCGAGGTCCTCGGCGAAGCCCATGTCCAGCATCTCGTCCGCTTCGTCGAGGATCACGACCTCCACCTCGTCGAACCGGAGGCTGCCTCGCTTCAGGTGGTCCACCGCTCGACCGGGCGTGGCGACGACGATGTCGACGCCGCGCCGCAGACCGCGCAACTGCTGGCCGATCGGTTGGCCGCCGTAGACCGGCAGGACGCGAGCGCCCAGCTCTCGTCCGTAGGCGTGGAGCGCTTCCGCGACCTGCATGGCGAGCTCGCGCGTCGGGACCAGGACGAGCGCCGCCGTTGACCCCTCGCCAGCCTTGCCAAGCGGGATGCGCTGGAGGGTCGGCAGCGCGAACGCGGCGGTCTTGCCCGTGCCGGTCGGCGCCTGGGCGAGGAGGTCGCGTCCCGCGAGCAGCGGCGGGATGGCCTCGCGCTGGATGGGGGTCGGCTCCTCGTAGCCCAGCGCCGCGATCGTGCTCAGGAGACGCGCATCGAGCCCCAGCGACGGGAAGCCGTCCGTTGGCTGCACCGTGACGTCATCGTCGCCGGCGATGTCCATCGGCGTGCGATGCGGCGGGTCAGCGAGCGCCCGTGATGGGCTCGAGATCGATCGTCCGGACGCGACGTGTCCCGCCGCCGTCGGTGCGGACGCTCGCCGCCGGGATCACGCCGGCCACGAGGGCCTCGATGGTCGCCTCTTCGCCGGCGTACAGCCCGCTGCCGCTGATGCGGACGCGCCCGCCGACGGCGAGGTTCTTGCGCCCGGCGCCGGCGGTCACGTCGATCGAGACGAGGTTCGGGCGGATCTGCTGGACCTCAGGCCCGGCGCCCGGGCGAGGGACGCCCTTGGTGTGGGTCTTCGCGACCGGATACGTCACCTTGCGTCGCTTCATGCCTCCGACTCGTTGCCGTCGCGGCCCCTGCCCAGTGCACCACCGAGCGCCGCGGCGCCGTTCTCGGCGGACCAGGCGGTGACAGCCGTCGCGAGGGCGAGCGAATCGGGCCGGACTGCAAGCCGGTCGTCGCTGCCGCGGATCTCCTGGCCGAGCTCGGCCAGGACGCCTCGATAGGCAGGCTTGTCGCCATTCGTGCGGGGCGAGACCGGGTAGACGTCAAAGTAGCCATCGCTGCTGACGACGACATGCGCCTCAGGCGGAGAGAAGGACGTTCGAGCCATGGGTGGATTCCGATCCATCGCGCGCTTCGGACCAACGGAAGGGAGCCCGGCGCCTGCGAGTGTCTGCCCACCATCGGGCAGCGGCTCGATTCCGTCAAACGTCAGCGGTCAGTCAGGCGCTCGCGTCGCGCTTCTCGGTCTCGGCCAGCTTCTTGCGGTTGCTCTCGCGAGTCTTCATCAGGCCGTCGCCTGCATGCTTGGTGAGCTCGGGCGCGGGCGTTCGTGCGCGCGGTGTGCGGCCCGAGGCCTTCGCCGCTTCGCGGGCCTCCTGGCGGGCCGCCATCCGCGCCGCGATCGTCGATTCGTAGCCCTGCTCGGTCGGCAGGTAGTAGCGCCGGGCCGCGATCGCGTCGGGCAGATACTGCTGCTCGACGTCGGCTCCCTCGTAGTCGTGCGAGTAGCGATAGCCGACCCCGATCCCGTGCTGCTTCATCCCGCGGTGGGCGGCGTTGCGCAGTGGGAGGGGGACCGGCAGTGCACCCTGCGCCTCGACGTCGGAGACGGCCGCCCAGTAGGCGGCGCCAGACCGGTTCGACTTCGGGGCGGTCGCGATGTAGGTGGTCGCCTGCGCGAGCGCGTACTGCGCCTCCGGGAGCCCGATCCAGTCGAGCGCCTGGCCAGCCGCGACCGCGACCGAGAGCGCCCGCGGGTCCGCGTTGCCGACGTCTTCGGATGCGCTGATGATGAGCCGGCGGGCGATGAACTTCGGGTCCTCGCCGGCGGCGATCATCGCGGCGAGCCAGTAGAGGGCCGCGTCGGGGTCGTTTCCGCGGAGGCTCTTGATGAACGCCGAGACCGTGTCGTAGTGGCCGTCGCCCGCCCGGTCATAGGCCAGGACGCGTTGCTGGGCGGCCGCCTCGACGTCCTCCAGGCGAGGGCTGACGTGACCGTTGGCATCGCGCAGCTCCTCGGACTCGGCCAGCGCCGTCGCGCCTTCGAGGACGTTCAATGCCGACCGGGCGTCGCCGCCCGCGAGCGAGATCAGATGCTCGAAGGCATCGTCGGTCAGTGCCACGCCGCCACTCGGGCCGAGCGGTCCGGCGAGCCCCCGCTCCTCGTCGGCCATGGCGCGCCGCACGACGCTCGCGACCTCCGGGTCGGTCAGTGGCTCGAGCCGCCAGACGCGCATCCTCGACAGCAGCGCGGCGTTGACCTCGAAATATGGGTTCTCCGTCGTCGCGCCGATGAGCGTCACCGTCCCATCCTCGACGTGCGGCAGCAGGGCATCCTGCTGGGCCTTGTTGAAGCGATGGATCTCGTCGAGGAAGAGGACGCTCCGGGTGCCATGCAGGTCGAGGCGCTCCTGCGCTTCGGCGATCGTGGCGCGGACCTCGGCGACCCCGGACATCACCGCCGAGAGGGTCGTGAAGTGGGCGCCGATCTCACCCGCGAGGAGTCGCGCCAGGCTGGTCTTGCCTGTCCCCGGGGGACCCCACAAGAGCAGCGACGACAGGTGGCCCCGCGCGACGCTCCGGCGCAGCGGGCCCCGCTCGCCGACGAGGTGCTCCTGACCGACGAACTCGCCGAGGTCCCGCGGCCGCATCCGGGCTGCGAGCGGTTGACGCTCCGGCGGGGGATGGAAGAGGGCCTCGGGTCGTGCGCCGGTCGGTCGCCGGGCGGATGGCATGACCGGATGGTAGCGCGCGCGCCTCGAACGCTCGGGAGACCGGCTAGGTGATGAGCCCCGACACGTGGGCGATCAGCCAGATCGCCACCAGCAGGCCGGCAAGTGACCCGCCGACGATCGCGATGCGTCGCACGTCGCGCGCGACATAGGCGTATTCCTCGCTGGCGGCGATCGACAGGCTGGAGATCGACCGGGGCGCGACGGGCTCGACGGTCCGGGGCGTACGCGACCGTCGCCTCGTGGCCTCGGCCTGTCGCTCCTCGGCCACGATCGCGGCCTCGAGCTGGGCGGCCCGAGCCTCCTCGGCATCGGTCAGGGCATCGGGCCGGGGGACGGGCGCCGCCGCGGAGCCGGGACGGTTGACCGGACGGACGGCCTGACGCTGGAGCGGTGGGCGCTGTCCCGGTCGGGACGTGGTGCCTCGGGCACGCTTGGCCATGGTGTGGTGAAGCGCCTCCATCGAAGGATCGATCGGCACGCTCCGGGCGACGCCGGGGCGGCTGGGCTGTCGACGGCAGAGGATACCATCCCGTTCGAGGCGGTCGCGCCAGGGGGCCCCTGCTAGACTCGGGCCGCCCCCCAGGAGGACCCTCGGATCGACCTCAACGCGCTCGTTCAGCCAAACCTCGGCGCGATCATCGTCGCCCTGTTCGTACTCCTCGCGGTCCTCGCCATCTCGGTCGTCCTGGTCGCCCGCCGCACGCGACGGATCGATGTGCGTCTGCTCGGCCTGACCCGAGGGGTGGAGGGTCACAGCCTGGAGGCGGTCCTCGACGCCCATCTCGACAAGGTCTTCGCCGTCGCCAGCGAGCTCGACGAGCTGGCCGCGAAGATGGCCGTCCTCGAGGGGGTCCAGCGGCGCACCTTCCAGAAGGTCGGTCTTGTCCGGTACAACCCGTTCGACGAGACGGGGGGCAACCAGAGCTTCGCCCTGGCGCTCCTCGACGCCGGAGGCAACGGCTGGGTCCTGTCGAGCCTGCATGCGCGGACGGGGACGCGCGTGTACGCGAAGGCCATCAAGGCCGGGCTCGCGGATGGGGGACTCTCGGAGGAGGAGACCGCGGCGATCCAGCGCGCGATGGCCTGACAGCCTAGGTGTCACGGCCGTCGCCGATGGTCGGCACATGGCCCCCACGACATCGACCCCGCCCCCTGCCAGCACCTCGAAACCGGTGACCCGCGTTCGAACGCGCCCCCGGCGCGAGCCATCGCCGCTCGACCAACTACCGGCCTGGAGGGACCTGCTTCCGGTCATCGAACCGGCCACCGCCGAAACCGCTCCGTCGGGGCTCGAGGCCCTGCTCGGTGGACTGAACCCGGACCAGCTCCGCGCCGTCACCCATGGCGATGGCCCGCTCCTCGTGGTCGCCGGGGCCGGAACCGGCAAGACCCAGGTCATCACCCGGCGCATCGCCTGGCTCATCGCGACCCGTCGAGCGCGGCCGTCGGACATCCTCGCGCTCACGTTCACGGACAAGGCGGCCGAGGAGATGGCGATCCGCGTCGATCAGCTCGTGCCGTACGGCTACACCGACACGGCGATCTCCACCTTCCACGCGTTCGGCGACAGCCTGATCCGGGAGCATGCGCTCGAGCTCGGCCTGCCGACCGACGTCCGGGTCCTGACCCGGCCCGAGGTCGTGCTCTTCCTGCGCGAGCACCTCTTCGAATTCGAGCTCGACGTCTATCGTCCGCTCGGCGATCCGACCCGGTTCCTGGCCGCGTTGGCGGCGTTGTTCAGTCGCTGCAAGGACGAGGACATCTCGCCGGACGAGTACCTCGCCTATGCGGACCGGGTCGCCGACGCCGCGGCCCGCGTGACCGAGGCGGCCACCGAGGGCGGGCCGGAGACACCCGACCATGAGACCGCTGCCGCCGCCGCCGAGGAGGCCAAACGGCAGGTCGAGCTGGCCAGGGCATATGCCACCTACCAGGCGCTCCTCGAGGCGAACGGCTGCATCGATTTCGGCGACCAGGTCGCCCTGGCCCTGCGCCTCGTGCGGACGCTGCCCGCGGCACGAGCGGCGATCGCCGCCCGGTTCCGGTACATCCTGGTGGACGAGTTCCAGGACACGAACCGCGCCCAGGCCGAACTCGTCGCCGCGCTCGGGGACGGCCACCGGAACATCACCGTGGTCGGCGATGACGACCAGGCGATCTACGCGTTCCGTGGTGCCGCCGTCGACAACATCCTTGCCTTTGCCGACCGCTACGCCGGGGCGAGGACGATCGTGCTGCGTCGGAACTACCGGTCGCTCGCGCCCATCCTCGACGCGGCCTATCGACTGGTCCGCTTCAACGACCCGGATCGCCTCGAGGTCCGGGCGGGGATCGTCAAGCGGCTGCGTCCACAGCGTCTGGCACCCGAGCCCGCGCCCGTCAGGCTGGAGGTCTTCGCCTCGGGTTCCGAGGAGGCCGACTGGCTGTCGGCCGAGATCGGCCGGCGCATCGGGGCGGGCGCCGCGCCGGGCGATCATGCGATCCTCGTCCGCGCGAACGGCCATGCGGACCCGATCCTGCGGGCGCTCAACATGGCGGCGATCCCGTGGCGCTTCTCCGGGACATCGGGCCTCTATGCACGGCCCGAGGTGCGCCTCCTGCTTGCGTTCCTGCGCGTCGTCGCCGATCCGGGTTCGAGCGTCGACCTCTACGCGCTGGCCGCGTCCGACCTCTACGGGCTGGGCGGGGAGGACCTGACCGCGATCGTCACCATGGCGCGGCGCCGGAACCGGTCGGTCTGGGCCGTTCTCGAGGAGCTCGATCGCCAGCCCGGGATCCTGCGGGTCGGCGCGGAGACGCGGGCCGCCGCCCACCGGTTGGTGACGGACCTGCGCACCTACATCGGAGCCGCGCACGAGCAGCCCGCCGGGGAGCTGCTGTACCGCTTCCTGCGCGGCAGCGGTCTCCTCGCGCGGATGGTCGAGACGGATACCCCTGCGGCGGAGGAGCAGCTCCAGAACGTGGCCCGGTTCTTCGAGATCGTCCGATCCCGATCGGCGCTGCTGGCCGATGACCGCGCGGTCTTCGTCGCGCCACATCTCGAGACGCTCATCGAGGCGGGGGACGATCCTGCCACGGCCGAGCTGGATCCCGACGCGGATGCCGTCTCGGTGCTGACCATCCACAAGGCGAAGGGGCTCGAGTTCCCGGTGGTCTTCCTGCCGGGGATGGTCGCCGGCCGCTTTCCCTCGGGTGGACGCGCAGATCCGCTGGCGCTGCCGGCGGGGCTCGGTCGGGGGTCCCCGCCGACGCCGGATATGTCGCTCGCCGAGGAACGCCGGCTGTGCTACGTGGCGATGACCCGAGCCCGCGACGAGCTCGTCCTGAGTCACGCCGCCGACTACGGCGGTGCGCGGGCGCGGCGGGTCTCGCCATTCGTGCTGGAGGCGCTCGATCTGCCGGTCGCCGCGGGCGTCCCGGGAGCGGGCGCGAGGACGACCACGCCTGTCGAGCGCCTGTCCACCTTCGAGGCGGTCGCCCCGAAGGGAGGCGCACCGGAGGGCCCGATCACCGACCCGCTCTCGCTGAGCTTCTACCAGATCGACGATTACCTGACCTGCCCGCGCAAGTACAAGTACGCCCACGTGCTTCGCGTGCCGCTGGCGCCACACCACGCGATCGTCTACGGCGCGGCGCTCCACAAGGCCGTCCAGCTGTTCCACCACCGGCACGCCAAGGGCCACGTCATGAGCGAGGCTGAGCTCGACGAGGTGTTCGAATCGGCCTGGACGAACGAGGGGTTCCTGAGCCGCGACCACGAAGAGGCCAGGTTGACGGCCGGCCGCGACGCCCTCCGACGCTTTCGCCTGGCCCAGCTCGAGCCCGATGCGGTGATCCCGACGTATGTCGAGCGGGAGTTCAGCTTCACGCTCGGCGGCGATCGCGTGCGCGGGCGCTGGGACCGGGTCGATGTCGTTCCCGACGCGATCGGCGCTGCGAGCGCGGCCGGACCTGGGAGCGCCTCGGCGCCCGACGTGGAAGCGGCCACACCCAGCGCGGATGTCGTCTCGCCCACGCTTGGGATCCTCGGCCCGGAACGAGTGACCATCACGGACTACAAGTCCTCGGATGTGCGGGATCCGGCGAAGGCCCGCCAGCGCGCCCGCGACTCGCTCCAGCTCCAGATCTACGCGATGGGCTATGCGGCCATGACGGGACGTCTCCCGGACGCGATCGCGCTCCATTTCCTCGGATCAGGGCTCATCGGCAAGGTCGATGTGGATGCCAAGCGGCTGGCCAGGGCACGGGACAAGATCGCCCAGGCTGCGGCCGGGATGCGTGCCCGCGACTACACCGCGCGGCCCGATCACCTTGCCTGTACCTATTGCGCGTTCCGCGACATCTGCCCGTCAAGCGTGGCCCGTTGACCGGCGCAACCCGTAGACTCGGCGGTCATGGACGTGCGCGATCGGACGACGAACCTGGCCTTCCTGGCGGTCGCCGCGGTGGTCTGGATCCTGGTCGGCCTGGTCGTCACCACTCGCGACCCATCGATCGACCGCAGCGCCGGGGTGGTCGGGGCGGCGCTGATGGGCCTGGCGGTCGCGCTCACGCTGACGCCGCTGCTCTGGTTGACCGTCTTCGGACGCCATCGTCGGATCGCCTATCGCGGCGACTGGCTCCGCGCGACCCGGCGTTCGGCCTGGGTCGGGATCGTCGTCGCGGTCCTCGTCGTCCTGCGCCTCCAGGGGCTCCTGGAATTGCCGATCGCGCTGTTCATGATCGCGCTCGTCGGGATCACCGAAGTGGTGCTCTCGGCTGACCGTTGAGCGTGCGAGCGCGAGCACGCCCGAATCGCTAGTCTGACCGGGTCCCCGCCGATCCATCGCCAGGAGATCGTTTGCCCTCGTTGACCGCCTCCAGTCCGACCGGGCCGTTCATCGCCGAGAAGACCCGACTCGCCGACGCGATCGAGGCGGCTCGGGCCGAGATCGTCGATCTGTCGCATCGGATCCATGCCGACCCGGAGCCGGCCTTCGAGGAACACCACGCCGCGGCTTCGATCGCCGCGGTCCTGGCCCGGCACGGCTTCGAGGTCGAGCTTCCCGCGGGGAGCCTCGCCACCGCGATCCGGGCCACCTACCGGGGCGGTCTGGGCGGCGATGGCCCGCGGATCGGGATCCTGGCCGAGTACGACGCGCTGCCCGGGCTTGGTCACGGTTGCGGCCACAACACGATGGCCGCGTCGGGGGTCGGCGCGGCGATCGCGCTCGCGTCGATCGCCGACCAGCTTCCCGGCGAGATCGTCTTCCTCGGCACCCCGGCGGAAGAGCGGGGGAGTGGCAAGCAGATCATGATCGACGACGGCCTGTTCGACGGCCTCGATGCGGCGCTGCTCTACCACCCGTGCGACCGCGACCATGTCGATAGCCACCCGCTCGCCTCGGAAGACGTCGAGGTCGTCTATTCGGGGCTGCAGTCACACGCCTCGTCCGACCCGTGGCTCGGCAGGAACGCCCTCGATGCGCTGATCATGCTGTTCACCTCGGTCGGCCTGTGGCGCCAGCAGCTCCGCCCGACCGCGCGGGTCCACGGGATCATCCGCGAGGGTGGCACCGCGGCG
>DASYJV010000110.1:0-7156 GCA_035996105.1 Candidatus Limnocylindrales bacterium
GGCGTTCCGGCCGTCGAGCGCCAACAGGACGGCGGCCAGCGCGGAGAGCAGGTAGATGCTCTCGTACTGGCCCCACCAGGCGCTCACGTCGATGACGGCTGGGTGGAGCATGACGATCGCGGCCGCCAGAACGCCCCAGCGCGGCCGGGCCCTGAATGCGTAGAGGAGCAGGAGCGCAAGACCGATATCCGCCAGGAGCGCCGGGACCTTCATGAGGACGCGGATCCCCGGGTCGGAGCTGTCGATCGCGGTCTTGAAGGCCGGTTCGATGGACGCCAGGATCCACCAGATATACGCCATCACCGGCGGGAACGACAGGTTCTGGTCGTACGCGTTGCCGAGCCCGTTGAGGGCGATGCCATGGACCCAGACGACGAACTGGTCGATGTCGCCCTTGAGGCCCTGGCTCGGCAGCAGTGCGACGCGGATCGCGATCCCGGCCAGGCAGACGAGCACCAGCGCGGCGACGAGAGGCCCCGACCAGCGGGCCGTCGTCGCGTCCGGGTTCAACGGTTCAGACGCGTTCGGACGCCCAGTACCGTTCGGCCGAACCGTCGACGTCGCCGGCCAGGGCCAGAGCCCGGCCGTAGGAGCGGACCGCGTTCGCCATCTCCCGCGTGCCGTCGAAGAGGCGCTCGATCTGGCTCTCGTAGAGGCTGATGCCCGTGATCTTGCGTTCGAGCTGGTCGGTGATGTCGGCGAACTCGGGCGTGATGCTCACGTCGGCCGGCAGGCCGACGAGCGGATCGAAGCCGAGGTCCTCGAGCCGTCGGAAGTCGTTCCACCACGCGTACGGAAAATCCTCGTAAAAGGTGACGATCCCGCCGTAGTCCGGTCCGGGCATCACCCAGCGGCGGCCTTCCTGCAGCAGGCGGATCCCGATCTCGCGGCAGAGCTGGTGATCGACATGGCCGCCCACGCCGAGCGGCAGGTAGACCTTCTGCGGCTCGAGCCGGGCGATCTCGCGACGAAGTAACTCGAAGGGCGCATCGTCATCCTCGCGCGGCATCCCGAGCAGCTGGTCGTCGCCCTCGTACCCGCGAAAGACGGCGTCGGGCAGGTCGAGGAAGACGATCGACGCTTCGGCGAAGTAGGCGAAGCGCTCGTCCTCGAGGCGACGGCGGGCCATCAGGTCCCCGGACGCCGCAGCATCGAGGAGCTCGTCGGTGTAGATGGCGCCCTGGGTCGGCAGGTCGTCGATGACGGACTGCTCGGCGATCGATTCGTTGCGGATGCTGGCGCGGCGGTACCACGACGATCTTTGCCAGAACCGCTTGGCGGCGGCGTCCGCATCGGCCTGCGTCGCGTCGAGCTGGTCCTCGGTGGCGGCCCAAGCCGGGACGAGCGCTGCGGTGGGCCAATCTGCGGCGATGTCGGCGCGGTTGAAGGCCTCGGTGGCGGGCCACATCGCCTTCGAGCCGAACCCGAGCGCCTCGCGCTGATACGGGGTCAGGCCGTCCGAAGCGCCATCGCCCGAGAAGACCGTCACGATCGTGACCGTCTGACCGAGCTCGCGGAGGCTGGCGATCAGGCCGCCGCAGGAGAGTGCGACGTCGTCCGGATGCGGCGCGACGAAGACGTGTGTCATGGCCGGCCGAGTATACCGACCGACTCTCGGCGGTTGCCGGTCGTCAGGAGTCGAAGCCGCCCGGGCCGATGAGCGGCACGAAGACACAGTAGCCGTCCGTGCGCTCGACCCACTCGTCGCCGTGGCGGGCCACGATGGTCAGCAACTGCCGATCGCGCGTGCCGACCGGGATGACCAGTCGTCCGCCGTCGGCCAGCTGATCTCGCAGCGCCTGGGGAACGGCGGGCGCGGCGGCGGTCACGATGATCCCGTCCCACGGCGCTCCCGTCGGATCGCCGAGGCTGCCGTCGGCCTCGCGGATCGTCACGCGAGCCCCAAGCCCGAGCGCCTCGATACGCGCCCGGGCCGGCCGGATGAGCACTGCGTGCCGCTCGAGGGAGGTGACCTGCGCGCCGAGCCATCCGAGGATGGCGGCCTGATAACCGGACCCGGCCCCGATCTCGAGGACCCGGGCGCCGGGCCGGATCGCGAGGTGCTCGGTCATCTTCGCGACCATCAGTGGCTGGCTGATCGTTTGGCCGGCATCGATGGGGAGCGCCTCGTCTGCGTACGCGGCGCCCTGGCTGCTCGCCGGCACGAAGGCTTCCCGGGGGATCGCACGCATCGCGGCAAGGACAGCGGGGTCCGTGACGCCACGGGCGCGGAGCTGGTCGGCGACCATCGCGGCCCTGGCCTGCGCGGGGTCCATTGGCGGACCGGTCATCGCGTCGAGGATACGCCGCACGGCCGACCCCTCGATCAGCCTGCGATCAGGACGGAGAAGGCGAGGCCGCGATCGATGGGATCGCCGAGTTCGAGGCCGCCGGGGATGCGCTCGTGCCGGGCGACGCCGATGTCGTGGCGGGACTCGAAGCAGCCGCAGAAGCGCTAGCGCTTGGCGACGCACTGGCCGGTGCGGGCGTGGTCGTCAGGAATCCGCCCTTTCCACCGACCAGCCCGAAGAGGAGGATCAACGCGAAGACCGCGACGCTGGCGATCACGAAATATCTCGAGACGGGATCGCCGATCTTGACGGCACGTTCCGACGGCGTGATGACCCTGGGACCGGGCGGGACCGGTCCGCGACGCCGTCCCGCAGGCCCGGCGTCGGCGCTGGCGACAACCGCCGGGACGGGCCATTCGTCCCCGGGCGCGGCCGGTCGAGGTTCGACATCGGGGATCGGCTCGGGCTCGGAGACGGCCTCGGGCTCGGGCTCGGAAGCGGTTTCCAGCACTGGCTCTGGCTCGGGCGCGGCTACCACAGCCGCGACCGGCTCGGGCGTCGGCACGACCGGCTCCGGCGCCGGTGCGGCGTCGTCGGCCGATCCGGTCGGCTCGGTCGCCTCGGCTGGCTCAGTCGACTCGGTTTGCTCGGTCGGCTCCGTGGGCTCGGCGGGCGGCTCCTCCGGCGTGCCCTCGGGTCGGTCGGTCATGGGTCTCCAGCGTTCCGCGCGGTCGGCCCGATCCTCGGGCGCGACGCGGGCGCCAGTGTACCGAAGCCGTCCCGCCGCCGTCCGTCAGGCGTCGCGGACCGCCGGCACCAACAGGCCGGCAAGGCCTGCCACGGCGGTCACGAGGCCGAAGGCCCCGATCACCGGCATCGGCCCCAGGACCTGCCCGAGGATGGCGCCGAGCGCCATCGCGATCGTCATCGACCCGAATACCAGGGCGAAGCGGAAGCCCACCACGCGACCCATCAGCTCGGGCGGCGTCCGCTCCTGGAACAACGTCTGACTCGGGATGATGAAGATCATGTTCGCGACACCTTGGCCAAAGGCCAACCCGAGCGCCACGGGCAGGTTGTTGGTGATGGCGAACAGGAAGATCAGCAAGCCCCACGCCGTATAGCCGAGGATGACCATCCGACCCTTCGCAAATCGGGCGCCGATCAGCCCGATGAGGAAGCCGCCGAGCAGATTCCCGACACCGATCCCCGTCTCCAGGAAGCCGTACGCAGCCTGCCAGCCGAAACTTGACTGGTTGTACGTGGCCTGGACGAAGCTCGGTGTCAACGCGATGGCGATCCCGAGGCTGAATTGGCCGGCCGCGCCCTGGAGGGTGTTGGCGAGGAGGACGGTCTCGTGGCGAAGGAACTGCCATCCGGCCGCGAGCTCCGCCGCGAAATCCGGCCGACCGGCCTGACGGTCCACAGAGCGCCGACGGGCATGGACGACGATCGTGGCCAGCAAGGCCGCGGAGGCGAGGTAGGTCGCGCTGTCGACCCAGAAGGCGATCGGGACGGCGGAGCCCAAGAGCGCAACGAAGACACCGGCCAGTGGGTAGCCCACGACGTCCGCGATCGTCTCGCCGACCCACAGGGCCGAGTTCGCGCTGAGCAGGTCCTCCTCGGGAACGATCTGCGGGAGGATCGCGACACGGGCCGGACGAAAGAAGACCGAGACCGTCGTCACGAGGAAGATCAGCGGGTAGACCAGGATGATGTTGGTGACCGCCGCGATCGGCAGGACGAGGACGATGGCCGCCCGCAGGATGTCGCTGGCGACCATGACCTCCTTGTGGTCCCAGCGGTCGACGAACGTGCCTGCGATCGGACTGAGCAGCAGATTCGGGAGCGTGGCTGCGAAGAAGACGAGCCCGGTCGCCAGGACCGAACCCGTGGAGATCTGCACGACGGCGACGAGCGCGAGCTGATTGAGCCGATCGCCGAACAGCGAGATGAGCTGGCCGGCCCAGAGCGCGGAGAATGAGCCGTTGAGCGCGAGCCGGACGTACGGGTGTTGCCGGACCCGCGCGACCGTCTCTGGCGAGGGGAACGGGATCGGGATGAGGACGGTGTCGTCGTCATCGAGGGCGAGCGCGTCCGCCTGGTACCTCGACAACGACGGTGACGAGAGGCCGGCCGCAGCGCTGCCCAGCACGAGCGGGCGTTCGAGCGCCACCGATGCATTCAGGGCTGCCGAGAGCCCCGTCTCGGCGCCTTCGTCCCCGACGCGGGGCCTACGGTTCGGTGCGGTGCGCCACCCTCTGCCCAGCGCCTCGGCCTCAAGTCGCTCGCGCTCGGGGGCTCCCGGCAGCCGCACGACACCCGCGAAGAGGAAGAACGCCAGGCCGAGCGTCAGAAAGGCGTCGCCGATCGACGCCACGTTCTGGATGAACGGGAGTGGGATCGGGATCACGTCGCCGAACGGCCCGAGGTGGAGCAGGAAGCTGGCGTTGAGCGCTCCCGGCAGGACGACATGCAGGGCGGAGGTGACCTCGGCCGGCGTCAGGCCCGCGAGCCGAAGGCTTGGCTCCCAGATCGGCATGAACCCGCCGTTGACGACGATGACGATGGCATTGGCCAAGGTGCCGACGAAGGCCAGACTGATCCCGGGGAACCGGCGGTTCGGCCAGAGGGCGAGGAGCAGGAGCGCGAACGCCCCGGCGAGCAGCGGAAGCCGCAGTGTCTCGGCCGGCCCAAACCCCGTATTGAGGAGGATCTCCGTGACCGACCGGAGCAAGACGGCCGCCACGAGCAGCCACATCCGGAAGAGCCGCACGTAGGCAAGGTTGACGAGGCTCCCGCCGACGACGAGACCCAGGATGAGCCCGAGCGCGATGCCGGCGATCAGCACCGGTAGGGGAGGGTGTGGTTCACGCCAGCATCATGCGTGGCCGCGCAAGGCCGCGGTGCCGGGAATGGCCACCGGCCGGCGCTCCAACGGTTCCGACGCTGGACGAGTGTGGCCCGGGTTCGGTCGTTCAGACTCGATCTGCCGGGGCACCGGCCGTGGCCTCGGCGCGGGCAGCCGTCATCCGGTCGGCTGCCTGAGCGAGCAATGGGATCTGGCGCGGCTCGGCTGGTCGGCCCGGGTCGGCGACGCCATCGACGTGGGCGGTGCGAACGAAGGCATCGACCATGACTGGGTCGAATTGGACGCCGGCGAACTTGCGGAGTTCGGCCAGCGCCTGTTCGTTGGTGAGCGGCGTCATCCGGTACGGACGTGCCGCCGTCATCGCCTCGAACGCGTCGGCGACGTGAAGGATGCGCGCCAGCTTTGGGATCTCGTCTCCGATGAGCCGGTCCGGATAGCCGGAGCCGTTGTACCACTCGTGGTGATGCCGGATGATCGGCAGCTCCGCGGCCAGCTTGGCGACCGGGGCGATGATCTGCGCGCCAAGGACCGGGTGCGAATTCATGATCATCCGCTCTTCGCGGTTCAGCCGGTCCTGCTTGAGTAGCACCGCATCAGGCACGCCGATCTTGCCGACGTCGTGGAGCAATCCGCCCCACTCCAGGGCCTCGAGCTCAGCGCCGTTGACCTTCATGACCAATCCGATGTCGACTGCGATCTCCTTGACACGCTGGCTGTGCCTGGCGGTAAAGGGGTCGCGCTTGTCCACAGCTTCCGCGAGTGCACCAATGGTCTGCGTGAACATGTCGCGCATCTCGACGAACCGCTGCGAAGCCATGCGGGTGGTGTAGAGCGGCAAGGCGAATAGGAGCGTGGCCCACCACTGGATTGAAGCTACGAGGGCCATCAGCCAGCCGAGGGGACCCAGGGCGATGTTGTTGAAGGCGGTCTGTTTCAAATCGCCTGCGATGACATTAGCGATCGGTTGGCCCGTTCTTAGGGCGAGCAGCGCCCCAGCTAACGCGGCATTTGAGACAAAAAAGACAACGGCGCAGAGCATTGTGGCGATGAAGTCCAGCCACAAAATGTCAGTTCGCCCGTCATTGGCCAGCTTTAGGAAGGTCCATCGAACTACACCTCCAGCGATCGCTGGCAATGCAATTCCGGCGTGATTTGCAAGCGAGCCATACCAGGGAATTCTGCCGCGAATTTCCCGAATCTCCGTGGATCCTAAGGCCGCCACCCAACCCCCGACAGCGGGGCCTCCCAGGGTTATGGCAGCCAGCACGGGGGCCATGGCAACGGCCTGTTGCGTACCCATCGGCAATCGCACGGGCAAGGCAGACGCAAGCAACGTCAGCGCGGTCCAGAAGGCCACTCCGAGGAGGACCCCAGGAACCCCCGGTTCGCCGCCTAGAGGTTGCCCTAACCCCAGCGCGATCCTTGAATCCGCGCCAAACACAAGAGTCGCGATCCCAAGCGCGATCGCGCTAAGAACCACGACTCCAGCGATGTAGAGCCTCAGGGCTTTCGGCATTTACTGCCTCGAACGTTGCATGCCATTTCGACTCTATCCCTATACCAGGGTGCCGAGTCATGGCTCCAACGTACTAAAAACCGCGAAGTGAGGCTCCACCTGCGAGCGCGATCATCGCGACGCTCGAAAGCGCCAGGACGATTCGCATAACTTTGGCCTTCATCGGAAGGTCCTACCAGCCCTTGAGTGTCATCTCGGGACTCACGCTCGATCCTCCTTCGCGGCCCTCGTGTCCCTGAGAAACACGAAAACCGACCAGACTCATGGTCGGTCGGTTGCACTAATCGCTCAGCTCCACCCTAAGTGCCCATTTCAGGTGGAGCTTCGGCGCGTCCGAGCGTTGTGACGATTACTTACCAGTACTGGGGTACTAGTAAGTTCCGGGACTATATGGATGCCGGACCGAACCGGTCAATACGGCACCTTACCTATGTCTACAGCGATTCCAGAGGCGGGGGCTCAACGCCCAGCTGCTCG